>NZ_JADBTF010000174.1:0-19076 GCF_020246295.1 Microcystis sp. M090S1
ACAGCCCAAAGTGCGCCGCAATAGCGACTCTTGTGTTGGTGTGGGGTAAAATCGGAACGAGTAGGCTTTTTCCATACCTCACATTTTAGCATATATTTCGTAAACGATGCTCATATTTAACAGTAAAGCCGTCGTAGAACGACGGGGTTTCAGACCCAAAATTTCCGATGAACTGACGGGGTGTAGGGTGTGGGGTGTGGGGTGTGGGGTTTTACCCATTTTCAGTAACCCATGCGGGCGTTGGGTTTCATGCTTCAACCCAACCTACATTCATCTTATATTTAATTCCACCCACCCACTTAACCAACCTTGTCCACCTAATTAGTATTTTCCTATGCTTAGTCAGCAACTTTGGCACAGCCATCAATATCTAGTACAAGCTTGTCTAGAACACCCTTTTGTGCGAGGTATCGCCACAGGAGAGCTTAAACGGGACTGTTTCGCTTTCTATGTCGGTCAAGATGCTTTTTTTCTGGAATCTTTCGCCCGTGCTTACAGTATCGCCGCCGCTAAAGCTCCCGATTGGCAGGGATTCACTAGCTTTCATCGGTTAGCGGCAGGGGTATTAAAGGAATTAGAATTACACGAAAATTACGCTCTACAGTGGAGGGTTGACCTGAGAAAGGTTCAGCCCGCTAATGCCACCCGTCGCTATACGGATTTTCTTCTCGCTACCGCTTGGATGGGTGACATCGGTGCGATTGCCGTGGCGATGAGTCCCTGTATGCGTCTTTATGCTTATCTGGGTCAACAATTAGCCTTAGAGCCGATTTCTGAGAATCCCTATCAAGCTTGGATTGATAGTTATAGTGGGGATGAATTCGCCGCTTTAGCAAGCCAGTTAGAGGAATTAGCCGATAAATACGCCCTGATGACGGAAAATATCTTTTTATCCTATCGTTATGCCCTTAGTTGTGAACAGGACTTCTTTAGTGCCGCCTACAGCCGGGGCAAATCTTAAAATTTTCCCGTCACAATGTTAAGAAATATAAATAACGCTAAGATTAAGGTAAGCAAAATCGTCATTATAAGAATAATGTTCCCTTCGCAACCCACCGAAAACGAACTCCTGAAAACTATCTTAGAACCTCTACTAGAGGATTTCACCCATTGGTTTTCCCGTTCCCGTCTCCTCCTCGAATCCGAGAGATTATCCTTTCTCAGCGTCGAGGAACAGGATGATTTATTAGCAAGAGTCAAAAACGCCCAACAGGAGGTGGCCACGGCTTATTTACTCTTTAAAACCACAGGTGGTCAGGTGGGTATCGAGGCCAAGATGTTGTTGCCTTGGCATCAGTTGGTGGCAGAGTGTTGGGGTGTCAGCAGTCGTCGTCGTCGATTACAGGGTTGGGGAGAATATCAATCTCCTCAAACTGACGCTTAACCTGAAACTTTTTGGTAAGCTAGAGAGTTAAGCGAATTTTTAGCATAAAGTTTTGGCTATTAGGAATATTCACACATAATTCATGGGAGACTTGGTCAATGCTACATCTGCTCTATATCCTCGCCTTCACGGTTATCGCTTTTTTGACCATTAATAACTTAATTCGTAGTCTGATTACTGTCAGCATGGATTCCCAGAAACGTCCTGCTAAATCGGGTAATTCCTATAATCCCTACGGTTATCCCATGACTTCCCATCCGGAACTTTTGGACGAGGCCGGACAGCTGATTAATGAACCCCTCTTAGTGATTCGTTCTGTCACTGTCGAAGATGCTCGTCAGCAGTTAGATGCCATTTATAATTCTTCTCCCAGTGCTACCAAAGAGCAAGATGAAGAAATCTAGTTGGTTCTAGAATGGCGGTCCTTGAAAACAGATATATTTATCTACACGGTTTTGCTTCTAGCCCCCAATCAACAAAAGCGCAATTTTTGAGACATTGTTGGCAAAATAGGGGTTTAGCAATGGAAATTCCCGATCTTAACGGTGATGACTTTTCTAGCTTAACTCTCACTCGTCAGATTGTCCAAATCGGCCCATTGATTCAACAATCTCAGCTTCCTGTTACTCTGATTGGTTCCAGTTTTGGCGGTTTAACGGCAGCTTGGCTGGCAGAAACTTATTCTCAGGTGCAAAGGCTCGTTTTATTAGCTCCCGCTTTTAATTTCGGGCCGGTTTGGTTGGGACAATTGGGAGCAGAAACCCTAGCCAATTGGCAAAAATCTGGGAGTTTATCGGTGTATCACCACGGTTATCGTCGTTATCTGCCGATTTATTACAAGTTTATTGAGGATTTAGCTAATTATCCCCAAGAAAAGTTAATCAGGCAGCTCCCCACCCTGATTATTCATGGTCGTGCCGATGAGGTGATTCCCCTAGAAAATAGTCGCCATTATTGCATAAATCGTCCTTGGGTAAAATTAATCGAATTAGATAGTGATCATGCCCTTACCGATGTGATGACGAGAATCTGGGCTGAAATGCAGTTATTTCTCAATTTTTGACGAAAAAAGACCCCCCCTTCCATAGAAAAAAGAGGGGTTTACTTGGTACACTTGTATTAAATTTTCTCCTGATTTCTTCCCACTACCAAAGTCCGCGGATAGGAGATACACTAGGCTCGGGAGCGGGTTGAGGAGCAACTTCAGTAAAGGTTCTGGTTTCCGGGGGTAAAGCGGGAAGTCCCCAAGCGGGTTCTTTTTGGTTAAGTTCTCTTAAAAGTTGTGAGCGATTGCTGCTGGTGGTGATTTCCGATTTTAGTTTCAAGCGGGAAACCCAATAGGGATGAGCTTTACCCACATAAATTAACTTGCCATCTACCACTTGCAATAGTACATCGTCACCACCGGTGGCATCCCCAACAATACGAGCGGTGGTTCCGTCAGCAAAGTCGCCGTTGAAAATTTCTTTGCCATCCACTGTTACAAGTCTGATCAATTGGATGGACATAATGCCACCCACGGTTCCCCGGACGCGACCGAGTATATAGTCACCGGGGTTGAGTTGCGGCTCACCTCTGTAGGTGTCATGGCCACGCAGTTGACTGATCAGGATTTCGTTATTTTCCGGTCCTGCTTGTGCGGGTACAGCGCCAAGGGTAGTTAGGGCAACTAAACCGGCAAAACCAGCGACAAGGGAAATTTTGTTAAACACAATTACCTCAAGCAAAAAGTTAGTAAATTACCTAGAGACGTTCTAGATTATAACTTAGTTCCCAATTTTGTCTATATTGCGAAATATTTGTTTAATAATTTCTCGATCGAGCGGTTGGAGGTTGGGGTTTTAGGGTGTTAGGGTTTTAGGGTTTTAGTTGAAATTCCCCCATTCTCCCACTCCCCACCTCCCCACCTCCCCACTTCCCCTGAAAACTGGATTAAGCTAGGCTCTAAGACCGCTCGACATTGCTGAATAATTGAGGATCGAGGGTGGGTAGTTCGATATCTTTTTCTGCTGGGGAAGAGGCCAACTGGAAGCGGTTTAAGGTTTGTTGAACGCGATCAAAAATGGTGATTTTTTGCTCGCTATTGTTTTGGGGTTCGGGAATAGGTTCCACTTCTAGCGGAGGCTGAATACCGGGGGCAGGTTCGTTAATCTCCTTTGTCTCTGGTATGGTGGTTAAGGGAGATTCGATCGCTTCAGGGGTTTCCTCGACCTTTTCGATTGTTTCTGTCTCTACTGGTTTTTCTTCCACGATTGGGCTTTCTGGCTCAATAACGGGTTTTTCTTCTACGATTGGGCTTTCTGGCTCAATAACGGGTTTTTCCTGCTCAATAACAGGGTTTTCCTCAACTACGGGGCTTTCCTCAACTACAGGGCTTTCTGGCTCAATAACGGGTGTTTCTTCCTCAATAACAGGGTTTTCCTCAACTATGGGAGTTTTTTCCTCCTCAATAACAGGGGTTTCTGGCTCAATAACGGGGGTTTCTTCCTCTAGACTGGGAATAGTTTGATAGTTGGGATCAACGATGCTACGGGCAATTATAGGGGATAAATCGCCGCGGACTAATTGACTGAGGCCGTCTTGGTAAGAGGGATCAAAACTAATCACGCGCACGCTGGTATTAAACTCGTTTTCGATTTTATTTCCCTTACCATCGATGAATTCTAGTTGTACCCAGTTATTGCCCTTGGCAAAACCCTTGAGATAGATCGGTTCCCAAGTATCAAGCAGAAAACTTTCACCGTTGACAGTGACACGAATGCGCCAATTTTGAAGACTATTATCCTCGTTGGCAGTATTGGGCAGACGTAGAGGAGCATTACTCAGATAAAAATCGAGCAGGATCGGTTCTGCACCGTAGATTCCTTGCGGACTACTGTAGGTTAATAGGGGTAAGTTGTTATCAGGGGCATTTTTGCCTGTTTTTGTCAGAATATGAAAGGTTGTTTCAGCGAAGGCCCCATCATTTTTAAAACTTTCCTGCCAAGGCCGCAGGGCCAAGACGCGGAGGGTATGAGTACCGGGGGCAAGATTTTCTAGGATAATCGGTTGCTTGAGGTCGTAGATAGCCGCTGCTGGTTCATTATCGACAATTAGGCTCAAGTGGGGTCCTAATTTCAGGGTATCGTCTTGGAAAATTGGCAGATCTGACACTTGTAGTTTAACTATCACCTGAGTGTCATCGAAAACTTGTTCGGGCAGAGGACTGAGAATCGTTACTTGGGGAGCGTAACGCTCTAAACTGGGGCGCAGTTCCTGAATTAGGGCCGGGGGGGCAACCTCAGAAATGCGGCCTTGCACGACGGGAAGATGAAGGGTTTCGGAAGTGGGGAGATTGGTAGCCGTCAGGCGATCGCCACAGGCGTTTAACAGAATGGTCAGTAAACCGATCACAAGACATATACGAAGGGTTTTGACTGGGATTAATTTATGTAGTAGGGATAGCACGTTCCTCCTAGAGCCAAGGCCAAAATCTATAGAAACCATTGATTTTTGCTAGAGTCATTGAATGCTCCGGTGTCAGCAAAAGCGCGAGAAGATCAGGTTATGGCCTCAATTTTACAGAATTGTTTGATTGTTTTTTGAGAATCTATCTATTGAATTTTCTATATGGTCTGGTGAGGGAGAAAAAGGGGAAATCGGCTTCTGGGGCGACAATTGATCAACTTTTGTAAAGAAAAATCACCGGTCTGACCCTGACTGAGACCGTCCATAGCAGAAAATGTCTCTCCTATCAAGGATTGAGAGAATTTTAATTATTGTTAAGCATAATGAACAGACAAGAGAACAAAGACTTATCATCTACTATTGATGCTTTCGACTGGAATCTCACCCAAGAGGAAAGTCAAGCGACATTAACAAAAGGTGGGTCAGATTTCAACTTGCCTTTTTTAGGTTAAAAAATCTATCCTCAAATAAAACGCTAAGTCTATTGTCGAGAGAGGAGAATCCTCATGGCACTCCCCCCCAAAGCGGTAGCTAAAGTGATTGTAGATAAAGACCCAGTACCTACTTCCTTTGAGAAGTGGGGTCAACCGGGGCATTTTGATCGCACTTTAGCCAAAGGACCCAAAACCACTACCTGGATTTGGAACCTACACGCCAACGTCCACGATTTTGATAGTCAAACCAGCGATCTCGAAGATATTTCTCGGAAAATCTTCAGCGCCCACTTCGGACATCTCGCCGTTGTCTTCGTTTGGCTGAGTGGAATGTACTTCCACGGCGCGAAATTTTCTAACTATGAAGCTTGGTTAACCAACCCGCTCGCCATCAAACCCAGCGCCCAAGTGGTCTGGCCGATCGTCGGTCAAGGCATCCTCAACGGCGATGTGGGCGGCGGTTTCCACGGGATTCAGATCACCTCTGGTCTGTTCTACCTCTGGCGCGCCTCCGGGTTCACCAACAGCTATCAGCTATACTGCACCGCTATCGGTGGTTTAGTTATGGCGGGCCTGATGCTGTTTGCCGGTTGGTTCCATTACCACAAAAGCGCACCGAAACTGGAATGGTTCCAAAACGTGGAATCGATGATGAACCACCACTTGGCGGGTTTACTCGGCTTAGGTTCCCTAGGTTGGGCTGGTCATCAGATTCACGTTTCTTTACCGGTGAACAAACTCCTCGATGCGGGAGTCGCTCCCCAAGACATCCCCTTGCCCCACGAGTTCATTCTCGAACCGAGCAAGATGGCGGATTTATATCCCAGTTTCGCCCAGGGTTTGACCCCCTTCTTTACCCTTAACTGGGGTGCTTACTCGGATTTCCTCACCTTCAAAGGTGGCTTGAACCCCGTGACTGGTGGTCTCTGGCTTTCCGATACCGCTCACCATCACTTGGCGATCGCTGTATTATTCATCATTGCCGGTCATATGTACCGTACCAACTGGGGTATCGGTCACAGCATGAAGGAAATCCTCGAAAACCACAAAGGTCCCTTCACCGGTCAAGGTCACAAAGGACTGTACGAAATCCTGACCACCTCTTGGCACGCCCAGTTAGCGATTAACCTTGCTCTCTTAGGTTCGCTAACCATCATCGTGGCCCACCATATGTACGCCATGCCGCCCTATCCCTATCAGGCGACTGACTACGCCACCCAACTATCCTTGTTCACTCACCACACTTGGATCGGTGGCTTCTTAATCGTCGGTGCGGGAGCGCACGGAGCGATCTTCATGGTACGGGACTACGATCCGGCCAAAAACGTCGATAACCTGCTCGATCGGGTGATCCGTCATCGCGACGCAATTATCTCCCACCTGAACTGGGTATGTATTTTCCTCGGCTTCCATAGCTTCGGTTTATACATTCACAACGACACCATGCGGGCTTTTGGTCGTCCCCAAGATATGTTCTCGGATACGGGAATTCAACTACAACCCATCTTTGCCCAATGGGTACAAAGTCTCCACACCCTAGCCCCCGGCAACACCGCTCCTAACGCTCTCACTACCGCTAGTTATGCTTTCGGTGGCGACGTAGTAGCAGTGGGTGGCAAAGTGGCCATGATGCCGATCACCCTCGGTACTGCCGATTTCCTCGTGCATCACATCCACGCCTTCACCATCCATGTCACCGTGTTGATTCTCCTCAAAGGGGTTCTCTACGCTCGCGGTTCCCGTCTGATTCCCGATAAAGCGAATCTCGGTTTCCGTTTCCCCTGCGATGGTCCCGGTCGCGGCGGCACCTGCCAAGTTTCGGGTTGGGATCACGTCTTCCTCGGCCTGTTCTGGATGTACAACTCCATCTCGGTCGTAATCTTCCACTTTAGCTGGAAAATGCAGTCCGATGTCTGGGGAACCGTCGCCCCCGATGGCACTGTCACCCACGTTACCCTCGGTAACTTCGCCCAAAGTGCCATCACCATCAACGGTTGGTTACGGGATTTCCTCTGGGCGCAAGCGGCGCAAGTCATTAATTCCTATGGCTCTGCCCTGTCTGCCTACGGAATCATGTTCCTAGCCGGTCACTTCGTCTTCGCGTTTAGCTTGATGTTCCTGTTCAGTGGTCGCGGCTACTGGCAAGAATTAATCGAGTCGATCGTCTGGGCGCACAACAAGTTAAGAGTTGCCCCCGCTATCCAACCTCGCGCCCTGAGCATCATTCAAGGTCGTGCCGTTGGTGTGGCTCACTACCTCTTAGGCGGTATTGTCACCACTTGGGCATTCTTCTTGGCCAGAAGTCTCTCGATTGGCTAAACTTGCCTATAAGGGCTTGCCAGTCCCCCGGGGATTGGCAGGCCTAGGCTGAACCAGCGTCGATTGACCGATACCACTGTAAGCGTTTCCTATTACAGTGGGTGAATTGAAAAAAGGAAATAACCAGCACTCGTGTAAGAGCCTCAGTTATTTAGAGAGGAGAATTTCCTAAACAGCTATGGCAACTAAATTCCCTAAATTTAGCCAAGATCTAGCCCAAGATCCGACCACCCGTCGGATTTGGTACGGGATCGCCACAGCCCACGATTTTGAAAGTCATGATGGCATGACGGAAGAGAATCTCTACCAAAAGATTTTTGCGTCGCACTTCGGCCACATTGCAATCATTTTCCTGTGGACTTCCGGTACCATATTCCACGTCGCTTGGCAAGGTAACTTCGAGCAGTGGATCAAAGATCCCTTAAACATCCGTCCCATCGCCCACGCGATTTGGGATCCCCAGTTCGGTAAAGGCGCGGTAGATGCCTTCACCCAAGCTGGCGCTTCTAATCCGGTTAACATCGCCTATTCCGGGGTTTACCACTGGTTCTACACCATCGGTATGACCTCCAACCAAGACCTATACCAAGGTGCGGTGTTCCTGCTGATTCTCTCGGCGATTTTCCTCTTTGCTGGCTGGTTACACTTACAACCTAAGTTCCGTCCTAGCCTCGCTTGGTTCAAAAACGCTGAATCTCGCCTGAACCACCACCTCGCCGCTCTGTTCGGTGTTAGCTCTCTGGCTTGGACCGGACACCTCGTTCACGTTGCTATCCCCGAATCCCGCGGTCAGCACGTTGGTTGGGACAACTTCCTCTCCACTCCCCCCCACCCGGCGGGTTTACTACCCTTCTTCACCGGTAACTGGGGTGTGTATGCAGAAAACCCCGATACTGCTAACCACATTTTCGGTACTGCCCAAGGCGCGGGAACTGCGATTCTCACCTTCTTAGGTGGTTTCCATCCCCAAACCGAGTCCCTCTGGTTAACCGATATGGCTCACCACCACTTGGCGATCGCTGTGATCTTCATCGTGGCTGGTCATATGTACCGCACCAACTGGGGCATCGGTCACAGCATCAAGGACATCCTCAATGCACACAGACCCCCCAGTGGTAAGTTAGGAGCCGGTCACAAAAATCTTTATGACACGGTTAACAACTCTCTCCACTTCCAACTCGGTTTGGCCCTGGCTTCTTTAGGCGTGATCACCTCTCTGGTGGCGCAGCATATGTACGCGCTACCCCCTTATGCCTTTATCGCTAAGGACTACACTACCCAAGCGGCTCTTTATACCCACCACCAATACATCGCTGGTTTCCTAGCGGTGGGTGCTTTCGCTCACGGTGCTATCTTCTTCGTGCGTGACTATGATCCCGAAGCGAACAAAGATAACGTCCTGGCGCGGATGCTGGAGCATAAAGAAGCGATCATCTCTCACCTAAGCTGGGTTTCCCTTTTCTTAGGTTTCCACACCCTCGGCCTCTACGTTCATAACGATGTGGTCGTCGCTTTCGGTACTCCCGAAAAACAAATCCTGATCGAACCTGTGTTCGCTCAATTCGTGCAAGCAGCTTCGGGTAAAACCCTGTACGGCATGAACGTACTGTTGTCTAACCCCGATAGTATCGCTTACACCGCCTATCCCAACTACGGTGATGTTTGGTTACCCGGTTGGCTAGACGCAATCAATAGCGGCACTAACTCCCTCTTCTTAACCATCGGTCCTGGCGACTTCCTCGTTCACCATGCGATCGCTCTTGGTTTACACACCACCGTTCTAATCCTGGTTAAAGGTGCTTTAGACGCTCGTGGTTCCAAATTAATGCCCGATAAAAAAGACTTCGGGTATTCCTTCCCTTGCGACGGTCCCGGCCGTGGCGGTACTTGCGACATCTCTGCTTGGGATTCCTTCTACCTAGCCATGTTCTGGATGTTGAACACCTTGGGTTGGCTAACCTTCTACTGGCACTGGAAACACCTCGGTGTCTGGTCGGGTAACGTGGCTCAGTTTAACGAAAACTCCACCTACCTGATGGGCTGGTTCCGCGATTACCTCTGGGCTAACTCGGCTCAGTTAATCAACGGTTACAACCCCTACGGTGTTAATAACCTTTCTGTCTGGGCCTGGATGTTCCTCTTTGGACACCTCGTTTGGGCAACCGGTTTCATGTTCCTGATCTCTTGGCGTGGTTACTGGCAAGAGTTGATCGAAACTATCGTTTGGGCCCACGAACGTACTCCTCTGGCGAACCTCGTTCGTTGGAAAGACAAACCCGTGGCTCTCTCGATCGTTCAGGCTCGTTTGGTTGGTTTAGCTCACTTCACCGTTGGCTATATCTTCACCTACGCCGCCTTCTTGATCGCTTCCACTGCCGGCAAGTTCGGCTAAACCTTGAATTAGGTGACTAAAAAACCCCCCGCCCATTGGTGGGGGGTTTTGTTTATGATCGATAATAAAAGCGCGGCTCAATCTCAAAAATCTATGCAGGTGGAAGAATTAAAACAACTTTATGATCAGGACTTTGTTTTGTGGATTGAGCGAACCACCGAACAAATTCGACGCGGGGAGATGAAAAATTTAGATTGGGAACATCTTTTAACGGAGATAGAAGATTTGGGTAGAGAACAAAGAAACAAAGTGGAAAGCTATCTAATTCAAGCCGTTAAACATTTATTAATGTATCAGTATTGGCTGACTGAAAAAGGCAATTGTGGCTGGGAATGGGCCGATGAAATCGATAATTTTCGTCTAGAACTAGAAATTTTATTCCAGTCAAAAACCCTCTACAATTATGGGGCTTCTAGGCTAGATATAATTTATGATAAAGCCAAGCGATCGGTAATCAAAAAAACTGGTTTATCTGTTGATACGTTTCCGCAAGTTTGTCCTTATACCTTTGCAGAAATCATAGATTTTGATTTTTTACCAGTTTAGAATAGGAGAATTAAAGGAGACCTCCTGTAAAAGTAATTTATCGAGGCGCTATCGGTTCAAAATATCTAAAACTTCAGATAAATTTGACATAATCTTGGGTTTTATCGAGAGGATATTTGTTTCTTGTCTTTTTTCTCCTCCTGTCGTTCGTCTCCTTACGTAAGGGAAGATTTTTGATTTTTGCAGGAGATATAGGCAAGAAAAAAAATTATCGTTATAATGAAGTTGTGGCTTATTCTTGAATCGGCTTATTCTGTCAGCGATAGAGTATTATGGGTCAAAAATCTTACGAAGTTTTCCAAGCAGTGGAAAATAAAGCTAACCTTCTAGCGGGTTATTGGGGTGACTTCAAAACGGAGATTATTCAGCATTTGCCTGAATCCTATCATGGTGAAATCTACGAACTTTCTAGTAACCTAGAGAAAGCTTTAGAAGTGTTAATCAATGAATTGCGCCATCCTACCCTGATTTTAGCGACGACTGGCACGACGAGCAGTGGTAAGAGTACCTTAGTGAATTTCCTCTGTGGTGCTGATATTGTACCGATGGCACAGCGAGAAATGAGTGCAGGAACAGTTACCATTGAGTATAGCGAAGAAAAGACTTTAATTATTGAAGAAACGCCGGGGGCGTTGTGGGAATGCGGGAAATGGGAAAAGATTAGCGAAGAAGATATTTATAGTCGCTTAAAACAGTTAATGAAGGCTTATATTAAAGCCAGAAAAAAACAACCTGATTTAGCTTATCCTCGATCTATTATTTATTATCCTTTTAGACTGGTTAAAGATGAAAGTTTCTTAGAATTGCCTAAAGGGGTTAGAGTTAAATTATTAGATTTACCTGGGTTATCTTATGTAGGAGATGAGGGAAATCTTGGGATTATCAAACAATGTCGTGAAGCTTTATGTTTAGTAACATATAACAGCGCAGAAACAGATCCTTATAAAGTTGATAATCTGTTATCAGAAGTTGTTGATCAAGTTAAAGATTTAGGCGGCTCTCCTGCACGAATGCTATTTATTTTAAATCGAATTGATATATTCAGATCAGATGATGATTGGCAAGAAAGTGAAAGTGAGTTTGTTGAAGAAACGACTGAAAACATTAAGGAAAAACTGATCGAGAATTTAAGAGAATATACAAAAGATATTGAAAATTTGAGAATTGTAAAACTGAGTACATGGCCAGCTTTATTGGCTTTACAAATTCAGGATAATAAGAAATTGCTTCAGGATCTGTTAGAGGAATTACCTACAAGAGAGGAAAATTGGTCAGAGCATGATCAAACTAGACTTGAGAAAGTATTAAAACCCTATGAGCAAGCCATAGATAACTTTCAAGTTTTAATTAAGGAAATCATGAAGCGAGGAAACTTAAGTCTTGATGCTAAACAATGGACTATCTCTCAACAAGAACAAATTGCCAAAGAGTTATTCAAACAATCCTATGCAGAAGAATTTGAAAAGAAACTAAGCAAGCACATAGCAGAACATTTTCCTAAATTAGTTATTCCCCAAGCTATAGAAAAATTTAATGTAGCGGCGGGAAATAGTATTGCACAATGGGCAGTACAAACTACCACAGCAATTCTCAATAGTTCGGAAGAAAATTATCAGCAAGAATCTGAATTGTTATCACAAACAAAAGAAAATCTTGATTCTTTTCTCCAAGCTAGTAATGCAAAATTAAGACAGCCTCTAGCCGTTTTTGAAAAATTAGATATTGATACCAAAACAGCCGATAATTTAGTAGCTAGTTTAAGAGAGGCTATCAATGAACTTCAATTTACTCCCCCTTATGACCAAATTCAAGAGAAATTAGTTCCCTTAGTTGAGTGGAGAGAGGCACTAAAGACTGTTATTAGAAACGTCTTAGAAGCAGTAGTTAAATCTTTAGATAATGGCAGAGTTGATTTGGACAATATCAACTTTAAAAAGGCCAATGTTAATCAGGTTAATATGCTAAAAAACAACTTGGATATCCTGATTCAATTGGGCTATACAGGTTCAGATGCAAGAAATGGTTTATTAATCACAGCAAAAAGGGATAAAGAGAAATTAAGTCTTCAAATAATTAAGAAAGAGTTAAATAATTTATCAACTAATCTAACTATCATATTATCGCAAATATTAAAGAGAGTGTCTGCTCAGGAGATTAACAGAATAAAGGAATCTGTATCTGAATTGTTTAGATTTCATATTAAACATATAGAAAAGGGCGCTGAAGAAAAAGCACCAAATTTTGTTATAAAATTTCCACAATCTGAACTTAATACATTTACTAGAGAACTAGAATTTGACTTTAATTTGGAGTCTGATATTGAAATCAGTTCTGGTACTTACAGAAGTTTTAAACACTGGCTATGGATGAAAAAAAAGGAAAGCATGATGGCAGAAATTTCAAGCACTGAAACTCTTTTACAGAATTGGATTCATCAATTCCAGCAACAGGGCGAACCTGAAATGTTATGTTTAATGTTTGAATGGCTATTAGAACAGATTGATGATTTTAAAAAAAATGTAGATCATAAAACCAATGATATTTTTAATAACTATTTAACGAGCCTAGAAAAAGCTCAACAGGAAATAACCACTAACTACGAGGAAACACAAATTATATGGAAACCTATCCAAGAAAGAGCTAAATTTTTAGAACAAAGCCTTGCTGAATTAGAAAATTTTGAAAAAGAGGAGGTGAATTAGTGAATAATAAATATTTTTCGAGTATTTGTAAAGATGTTTTTACAATTGTGTATCCAAAAATAAAATCTAAAAAAGGAGGTGTACTCTATCATGTTTTAAGTATTATTCTTGAAAGAGAAGAATCTCAGAGAGATGAACTATGTCGTCATTTTGGGATTAATCAGTCTTCTTGTTTAGATGAAGATAAAAGGTTGTCTGATGAATTTCTTGATGATGTAACAAAGCTCGTTTATGTAGAAAGGCTTAAATTCGGGGACTTTAATTCAACAGGTGTTGCAACTGGCATAAGTGGTATCTTAGATAACGTTGATCCAACAAAATCAAATCAATCAAAGGAAGAACGCCAAATGGAATTAATTATTACAGTAGCTTGTTTAATGGTAGGAGCATTTACTTGTTTTAAATATCTACAAAGGACTCGTTCTAAAAATGAAATTAGTCCGACAGCTTCTTTATGTCTAGCTGTTCCTGCATCAGAAGTTTATAATTTACATGAAGGGTATGATCTTAACAGAGATGAGGTTGTAAGATTAATTGATTGTGCTACAGAATTTTTATGTGTGCCAGAGTATAAAAAAATATCTGTAGATACTATACCGGACGAAGGACGCTCTCCTGAAAGTCGATTAAAATTCTACGTTAGAATTAATCTCAAAAATGGAGGTAATATCATTGGTAAAGAAACTCAGTATGGAATGAAGCGAGAACTTCCACTTAATGTAACAGGAAAAGTTATACAGATAGGGTTTCTCAAAAATGTCTCTATTCTCAGAGAATTCAACCGTATTTAAGGAGTTAATTTAATGGATTGGAAATCGGCCTCATCCTACTATGAAACCCGTCTCAGTGATGTCTTAAATATCCAACATTTTGCCGTTGACTTAGCCAAACTTCCCCAAGCTGAAATTCCCTCTCAATTAACAGAAATCCTCCTGCAAGAGGCAATACCTGCTAACCGTCAACTCGAAAGACTGAGAAAAAGAGAATTTCGTATTGCTGTGGTTGGCTTAGAAAAGGCAGGAAAAAGTACCTTTATTAACGCATGGTTAGAATGTGATTTACTTCCTGCCAAAGGAGGAAGATGTACCTTTACCACCACGCAAATTTATTCCGTTAAAAGCGAATCTGAACAAAGATTAGAAGTGCAAACCCGCAGCGAAGAACAATTTATTCATCTTCTCAAAGAATTAGAAACCGTTGGCGCAAAAGAAGACTTAAACACCATTAGAGAAAACGAAATCACTCTACAACAAGTCAGAAAGGAAGGTAATTTAGTTATTCCTTTTACTCGACTAGAAGACATCCGAGAACAACTAAAAAAATACGTTGCCGATGAAAAATACGCCCATGCAGTCCTAGAAGCCCGACTTTATACTAATAAACTCGCTCAAGCAGAAGGAATCGTCTTTTATGATGTCCCTGGTTCAGATTCTGGGTTAGCCAAGCACGTTGATGAAGCCCAACAAATGTTATCCGACTGTGATGCAGTCATCGTGATTCAGCGTTTTCGCAGTATTAGAGAAGCCGAATTAGAAATTATTAAATTTACAGAACAAGGTGATAAGAATGTCACCATTGCTGATAAATTATTTGTCTTTTTAAGTCATATTGACTCTCTCGGTAGCCCAGAAGCCCTTAAAACTCATATTACAGAAGCCTCTCAGGATTGGTTAAAACGCGCTAATTTACCAGTTAATCGCATTGTTTCTGGTTCAGCAGGAGCTTATTTAATCTTAAATAATCTGGCGGAAGAACATACTCAATTAGAAATCGGACAAGCCAGCAATATTCAATATAAATTAAAAACTTTAACTGGAATTATAGATGATGAAATGTTAAAAACTCAAGCGACAGGAATCCCTGAAATTAAACAAAAAATCTTTAATTATATTAATACTGAGCGAGTGGCAATTCTCAAGAAACGCTGTGAAGCTTCCATTGATAAAATTCTCAGCACCTCAGAGGATATTCATCATCTTGTCAGTCAAAGATTTCCCGAAAATCCTGAAGAAGCACAACGCTTTGAAGAAGAAAGAAGAAGAATTGATTTTTCAGAATGGTGGCATAGAAAATGGGAACAGATAAAAGCTGATTTACAAAATTTTTATGAAACATCTGTCATTAACAAACCCTTAGAAAAAGTTAATAACGAATCTTCCAGTAGTATCGAAAAATTTAAAGAACGCTATGGCCAACTTTTAGCCAGTGAAATGGCAAAATTAAGAGAAGAAACTTTAAGAAAAAAAGAAATTATTTTTGACGCAAATTCTTTTCCAGACTTCGACAAGGTAAGAGCTAATTATGCTTGGCGGGATGACTTGTATGGGGATGTTAGAACATTTTTGGCTGCCCTTGCTCGACAATTAGCGGCAGAATTAAAAGATGAAGCCTTAAAATTAGTCGATTATATGTCCTCTTTATTATGGGGAAGTTCTCAAGTAAAAGAACGACTTATTGGTTATTCAGAACAGGAGTTTTTAACCCGCTTAGAAAATAGTTTATCAGTGTTATTTTTAAGATTTGCTCGTCCAGTTGCTGAAGCATTAATTCGCGGTCCTGTTAACAGTGATACCCGCAGCCAAATTGTCAAATCATTAGGGGCTGATGTGGAACTGATTGATAACTATTATCAAGGAGATGAACCTGCTTTTAGGGTCTTAAAAAAATACGTTAAATATGGTTCTGATTTACTCTTTAACCCTAGTCTTCGTCAACAGGTGTTAGGTGTAACAGAAATTGCCAAAAATGTTATCGGAATGACGGTAGATACAGTTATCGATTTAGCCGACCAATTAACCCCACCCAGAGAGGTTGTTACCTTTGAAGTAACTAATGATATTAACGCTTTTGAAGAATATCTACGCAATGGTATTTTTGAAGCTGCAGGATTTGAGTCCTACTGTATTCAAGAATTAAGAGGATTAGTGGATATTTTTCGAGAAAAAGAAGGAACATGGGCAGGTGTCGCTCAAAACGAATGGTATAAAGAGAATCCTCAGCTTGTAGCAGAATTACCCGCTAATTTGCAATCTCAAGAATTTAATTTAGAAGTTAGTGAACGACTGAGACAATTAGCAATTGCCTTGAAAAGAAATAGTTCCTCTCAGTAGCGTTAGCTATAGCAAAGCACCGCTATTATTGCGACGATGGCGGTGAATTACGGTGATTTGGGGATGTGGATTAAGCTTCGCTAATCCTAATTAGGGTTTGCTGAAAAAGTTTTTCCTGGGGGCAGCGTGTGGGGTGTAGGGTGTGGGGTTTTACCGATTTTGAGGTGGTCAATTACCTAATTTTCAGGGAAAAAGTCCCTGAATTTTCCCCCCGCTCACTCCCATGTCCGGTACTTTTTGATTTCCAAAAAGGTCTAAAAGTCTTATCCAGCAAGGTTTTTAGATTTATTCAGCCAACCCTAATTAAATCTCCACCTCTTAAACTACAAATCGACTATTAAAAGTAAATCCGTAGTCAATTACTCATAACTTCGGTGGCCGATTGTAACCTTTAAGGTGTTTGTCCAAAGACCATATATAGACGCGGCGGCCTAGATTTTGATCACAAATTCTTTGCCAATCATGAATGATAGAAAGGTCTCCCAGTCCCCTACCTTGCATCGCTTCATCAGGAAACTCTTTTAACCATCCTTGCAGGTCTTCTTTCTTTAGAAAACTAATGGGGGTAAAGGGAGATTCTCCTTCAAGAGCTTGTGTTACCCAATTGACAAATTTTTCTGCACAAGTGCGTCGCTGATTGCCATCTACCTTTTTGGCCTTGGCAATATGATTGCCAGTTTCCAGAATAGTCGCCATTGGCAAAAAAAGAGATTCTCTAGCTTCAATTTTCTCTTTTAACTCTTGAAATATTAACTCAGATTGACTCGCTTTGTGGGGTACATTAAGTATCTCTAAAAAGATCGAAGTATCGATCAGACAAATAGCTCCCATCAGGCTACTTCTCCCTGTTTTAATTGCTCTAACCAACTTAGCGCGTTTTGTTGACGTTGTTCTGCTGTGGACTTATCCTTTAAGAACTTATCTAATACTTGTTTAGTCATCAACTGACCAAGAGTTCCCTGCACAATTAATTCGGGGAAACGCTCTAAATCAGCTAATCGGACAATACGACTATCTCCTGCTTGCGGATCTCGGTAACAACAAAGTACATTTCCAATATCACTATCGGGTACTGCATCTAGTAACGCTGGGTTATGGGAGGTGATCAGTACCCTCAGTTTTCTTTCTAAGGCGATCTCCCGAATTTGCTTAACTAAATTATCTGCACGACTGGGATGAACACCATTATCGATCTCTTCAATAATTACGAAAGTTCCAGGATTTACACTTAGTAGAGTTGCAGCAATCGCTAAAACTCTCAGAGTACCATCAGACAACAAAGGAGCATCTATCTGATGTTCTTTGTTCCCAAAAGACTCTATTAGTCTCACCATAACATCGTTGCGGTCTGTAATGCTAAAGCGAATATCGGTAATATCCTGTTCTGGTAATGAACGAATGAAGTCAAGCAACTTGTTTTTTTGAGTCTCTCCCTGCTGACAAACTGCGTAAAGAACACTAGAAAGGTTAGAGCCATCTTCTTTAATATCATCATCTTTAGCGTAAGCATAATCCCGCATTACTGCTGGACGAGGATCAAGAAAGACAATATTCCTCAAGGTTTCTCGAATTACTTTGGTAACTGCTGGAATAATTTTTTGTGATTGAGTATGATTTTGCTGGAACCGACTGGGAGTTTCCAATTGATAAAAAATAGCTTGTCGGTTAGAGCAAGGTATGTGGGGCTTTTTACCACCTTTATTAAAATTGTTATACATCACCCTAATTTCATCGGTGTGCGGGTTAGGATCGCCATCAATTTTGTAAAGTGTTAATTCCTGATCTTTACTAGCTTTACTGACACTTTCTCCGATTATAATAAGTTGGTCTGATAATAGCCCAATTTCAATCTCGAAATCAGTCCAACCGTCAGGAGCGTTATCAATGTGTGTTGCCAAGGTAAAATACTGTTTTTCTGCACTGAAAAGATCGATCGCTTGTCCACGAGCAATTGCATTCCCGCTTTGAATGTTGCGTTCAATGTCATCTAACCTGCTGCCTTTCGCTAACCACGAAAGTAAGCGAATTGCTTCTAGTGCATTACTTTTTCCTGACGCATTAGCACCGATTAAAAAGGTAATGGGTGCTAGAGACAAGGTTGCCTCCTGATAGCTTTTGAAATTCCGAAGAGTCAGCGATGTTAACATACTTTTCACCCATTAAATCTTGACTGGTGCAGTTTGAGCATTTGTACTAAAAGCTCCAATACCAGCGCAGCTTATAGACTCTAACAAGTACCGAAAACTAGCACCCATAACCTTGAAAACTCAAACTGTAGGGCAGGGCATATCCGAACAGTATAATCTAGGCTTGGGGAGATAAGATCGCTGTTTATTGGCATTAGGGCGGAACCCTTACCCTTACTGCATGGGGCTTCTCAGAAAAAATTGACAAGCCGTTACTGAGTACATTTTCCCTTGAAAATGGCTGTACCGTTGACTGTATCTAGAGTAGAGCGATTCTGTGGAGTTGGCTGTATAGTGATCGCTAACCTTATGATCACAGATGATGTCATTAATCTTTAGAGTAAGCGATTCCCTCTGTAGCCATGTTTTTGCTGGTTTTCTGCCCCGAAACAAGCTATAATGGTCTAAGGGTCGAATTTGAAAAATTTTGCCTCAAACCCTATCTGCGTAAGAACTTCAGGAGTTTGTGTTCAGTAGTCCGTTAGTATTATATTGCTTTAACTCAGGCTCTGTAAGACTTTTAGCCATAGCTAGTATTTTTGTACGGGTAAAGTCC
>NZ_JADBTF010000175.1:0-9364 GCF_020246295.1 Microcystis sp. M090S1
CCATCTAAAAGGGGACCGAAACCTAAACTATCTATAGAAGAACAAGTTTTAGTAACGTTAGAATATTGGCGAGAATATAGAACATATTTTCACATTGGTACAAGCGGTCAACTATCAGAATCAACTATAGGTCGGATTGTAAATAAGACGGAAAAAATGCTTTGACAATCGGGAAACTTCCGTTTAAAAGCAAAAAAAGCTCTACTAAATCAAGCAGAGATACCGGTCGTAACGGTAATGGATGTAACGGAAACTCCCAGGGAACGCCCCCAAAAGAAACAGAAAGATTTTTTTGGGGTAAAAGAGGTTATCATACTTGAAAATCCCAATTAGTAGCTGATAAAAATACCGGGGAAATTATCTGTGTCTTTTGTGGGAAAGGTAGAGGTCATGATTTTAGTTTATTTAAAAAAAGTTGAATTCGTTTTCATCCTTTAACTACTAGCAGAGAAGACAGTGTTTATCAGGGAATAGCTGCATACCATAGTAATAGTTATACACCGAAAAAGAAACCGAAAAATAGAAAATTAACAGAGTTATAGAAGGGTTATAAAAAGGCTTTAGCCAAAGAAAGGATTATCATTGAACCTATAAATAGGAAACTCAAAATCTTGAAAATCTTATCCTGTAAATATCGGAATCGTCGTCGAAGATATAGTTTAATAGTTAACCTGTTGGCGGCTGTTTATAACTATGAGTTAGGGATAGGTATAGCAACTTCTTAAAAGTTGCCATACATTAATCAAGTCAAGGAGAATTTATTCTCAATTTTTATAATTGAGATAGTTTGTGCTGCTTAAATAAAGAGGTTTTGATAACCAAATTAAAGCAGCTCTAAAGAGTTTTGATTTAAAAGTAAAACTTCAGGTTTTCATTCAGAACAAATGCGCTAATTAACTATTTTTTTTGGGAAAATTAGTTAACCGACCATTATAACATATAATTAATTTGCAAGAGTTCTAATGAAACTGGCATTAACTTGATAAGAAATCAAATCTCCCTCGACAAAGAAACTGAGGCCGTAGCGACCCGGTGTTAAATTCAAGGATAATCGAGCGCCGTATTCAACCGAACCGACGACGGTGGCGACACCCTTACTATCGAATCGAACCAACTCGGTGATCACCTTGGGGTCGGTGGCGAGTTCCAGACGAAGGTTATGCGAAGTCCTGAATCTGAGTCTGTCCACACTATCCCAAACGCCGAGGCAATTAGTTTCCCCTAAGTGTCCGTCAACGCCGAAACTTTTTCCTGTCCTCGCCGTTCCCAGATCGATCGCCCCGCCCCACTCCCGACTCAGATCGCGTCTGGCATAAATCTCGCCGTCCATTCCAGTAATGATGTCTCTGTTCATAGTTTACCTCTCGGAATTTCTCTATAAACTACCGATTCCGTCGTCGCCATTCCCAGGGTGGCATCGGGTTTCCCCCGAAAATTCCCTTGCGATTCGAGGGAGTTTCCTTAAAAGCCCTCTCGATTTCATTCCAGCTTGGACAGTCAGCCTTGAATCGATCATAAGCCCAAACCATCCCGTCCTTCACCTGCTGAAGTTGAACTAGCTGACCCCCTGCGTACACCTCGGCCACGGTACGCCCGAAGCGATCTGGCTTCGCCAGCGCTCCGCTCCCGGTATCCACAGCATTGATAGTGACTTGGTTATTTGCCCGGTTGATGAGCGATCGCAGTTATAAAAACCTCAAAAAGTGATCGCGGATCAGTTGAAGGTCAAAAAAAAGCGATCGCAGATTAAATTATTGGGGATGAAGCGCAACCGTAGGAAGCTGGCTATTTCTCATTGGTCGATTTTTGAGATGGGTCTTCAAATCCCCATTTTTTCCACTCCTCCCCAATTTGCTCCCCAATTTGCTCCCCAATTTCCTTCTTAATTCCGCACCATCCGTTTTTAATATTTTGTTTTTGCTTTTCCGTTAGTTGCCAAGACAGAGGTGGTTTATTTTCACCATTTTTACCATTCTTTGGAAAAAAGATAGGACAATATGCGATCTTTACTTGATTTTTCCATCGCTGTTGAAGAAGTTCTACTTCAGTAGAAACTCGAGACAACTGGGTAGTATCACGGACGCTGAATAAGGTCAGTAAAGGACCTATTATCGCCTGAAACCAGCCTCCCTCAATCTTAGATTTCGAGGGAGTAGATTCAGGAAAAGCATTGATTTGTAACAAAAGAACTCGTTTAATGTTAAGTCCTTTCTGGGGGTCTAGCCATTCATTGAGCCATTCCACCATTGTTACCATACCAGAATTATCGAAATAGCCACCATCGGCAATATGATAATTCCCTTTTGGATTTTCACCAACATAGCGAGAAATAGGCGAGACATAAGAAAAAGTTGCTGAGAGCCTTGCGGCTGTGACAACATCAATGTCATATCCCGCATAAAGGGTGTTAAAATCCACTGATTTGTTGCTACTAGGTTTACAAAAAGTCATCGGTGAAATTAGAAATCGACGACCATCTTCAACCAGAGTCGCATTGAAAATAGGGATGGGAATTTTACCATTTAAAATTTGTTCGCTCCAAGTAGATAAAAATTGTTTGCTATTGGGATTTTTTAACTCTCCTTGCCAATCTGTCTCTATTACTTTTCCCCGATCGCACATTTTAGGAGCGAGAAAAGGAAGCCCAATAATGCGCCATAAATCAGGATAAGCTAATCCCCAACCTACCGCATCCAAACTATCTTCAGTAGCACTCTTAAAGATATTTTCAAACTCCTTAGACTCAGGATATCCTTTATCGGCAAAGCGATCGAGATAATACATCGTTCCAACTGAACCACCTGAAACAGAGCTAATAAAACCAATTGACTTGGTAAACGAATTACCTAGCATATCTTGTAATCCCGTCAGGACTTGAACTATCCAGCCTGCGGCTTGAATGCCGCCCCCACTCGCACAGACAACTACTAAGGTCTTTTCCTTTTCTTCTTCTTGATACTCGAGTCGTTTTTCTATTGCCTTTTTGAAATCCTTGGGATCGTATTTGTTTGCCTCATTTAAGTTTAATTCAAAAAAGTGATCCACCTTAAACAGCGCATACATCAAAGCAACAATAACCACAAAGAGCAGAAAGACAGGAACGCGATAGTAATCGAAATAGAAGGTTAGGCTTCCAGACAAGGGTGCTATCATCATGATGATTAGCATCACATACATTAGGGCAGCCGCTTCTTTTTTCTTGTCGGATGGTTGAGATTGTGGCTGAAATTTCCAACCAATGATGCCATAGACGATGAAGGCAACTATAAAAAAAGCGATGTTACTCAGATGACCTTCAAGGAATTGCTGTGGTTTTGGCTGTGTTCCTATAATATAGCCTTCAGTTTTATGTCTGGTAATGAATTCAACGAAACTAATGAGTAACTTATTGTTAGCAAAGTTAGTAAATATCCAGGTTTTCGTCTGAATCACTGCAAACAACAGCACCAAACTCAATAACACGCTGAAAATCACTCCTTGGATGGGATTCTTTTCTTTAATTTCCTCTTTTGAAAGCTTATAAGAGGTGACGCAGATCGGTAAACTCAAAGCGATCGCCAACCCATATTGCCAGATGTCAGAAATTTCGAGCCACGGTGATAGTCCAAAACGATCTGGCGCACCTTTGAGAAGCATATAGGCATTAATAATGACCCCTATTGCCGCCATGTTTGCACTGACAATTACAGAGATAAGTTGCCACGGACCACGAAGAACAAATAAATTTCTCAGCATGGCTGGCAGCCATAAGGTAGCTATTAGAGGGAGTGTCACCAGCAGTAAACCCCAGAGAATAGGCGCACGCAAGAAAAAAAGATATTTCCAGAAAGAATCAGGAATGTGCCACCAAACCACTACAGCGATCGCAATTATGCCGATGCCGATGATGATCTGTGGAATGTAGTTTAGTTTCTGTTTTGAATTCGTAGTGTTCATGATTTTGTCCTATTTTCAAAGTGTTAAGTAGGCGATAGAGATGATTGACAGAGTGAAACTGCTGTTATGTAGTCTGCACCATTATTCCTGAAAATTCTCATTATCATTAACGATAAAAGTCTGGTGGTTGTGGTGGCTTTCCGCAGACATCTTTGATTTTTTTATTAACGTCTAATGATGAGAATGGGAGGAGTTGATTATAACCAGAATAATGTTAATAGGCATTATTAGGAGAAAGAGAATTATCAACTCTAACTTTATCACTCCCTTGGCAAAAGATTTTTTTCAAAGCCAAGGGTTAAGTGAGGCAGAGGAGGATAGGGGCGATCGCTCCCAAAAGAGAAAGCTCCAGACTGATTTGCTATCCTGCTTTCAAGCTCCAGCAGTTGATACCACAGAGAGAGCGCACTGGATACAAGCGTTGTCACAGTGAGAATGTTCACTAAACTGAACACCTTTACAGGGTCTTGACGCTTTACGAGAATGAGAACTAACATGAAAGCTATCAAGATCCGAAGTAGGCCAAGCAAAGAGACAGCATAACATCGGTGGCGAACGGGTAGTTTATGTTATCAAAGATTCTCACTTTAGGTTAACGGTTGCTGGCGTGGAACGAAAAAACTAATGGGACTTAGACAAAAAACAAATCGAGAAAAGCCTCAACCCCAATCCCTGCTTGGAATTTACTTCGAGAAGCCCAAAATCGCTGAAACCCAGATAGATCAAGGAAAATCATAAATCGAGGTTAACCCTTTGTCCCGTAATGGTTTGAGCCTTTTTTGCTCCCCGAAAATGCCTAAGTCCCATTAAGAAACTATTTCTGCTGGATAATTAAGTTAGAAGCAGGCTGTGGTATTATTTCGGTTACTGGTGGCTTTGGGCTTTCCAGTGGTTGAGGTGTTGAAGTGTTCTCTCCACCTTGAATAGATTTAGGATCGTAACTACCGCAAGCACTTAAAGATGAAAATGCTCCGTTATCTTTAAATGCAGGTTGATCTGTATTAATTCTGTTCTGGAATAACCAATAGCACTGTGTTAAAAGTGTTAGTTGATTGTTTCTGCGAACTGCTTCCATTTCCATGCGTGTCCTTTCCGCAACTGATTTTGCATAATCATTGCAGTACTTTGAGAAATCTCCTCCAAAAGGAACTGTGATTCCTGCGGCGATACCATAGTTGTTTATACCTGAACCAGCCGAATTATGGGTTGTAAAATCATTTGACCAATCATTACCGCCCCCTCCATAGGCACCAATAGAAAGGCCAGGAGTTGGACAAGTCCATCCATTCGATGGGGCAAACGAATATGATGAAGCACCTGTACCACCAGGGGTTGTTAATATGTTAAGACTGGGACTTCTTCCATAGTTAGCGACTTGAGCGTCACTTGGATATGAAAAAATAATACCTAAGCCAAGAGGAATGCTAAAGGGCAAAAGGAAACATTTCAAGGAAGGAAGAGCAATGCGGGTGAAAGGAAAAAGCGACAAGCAATTATGTTTAGTCATTGAACTAATGATTCGTAAAGTTTATAGCAATCAGTTTTGTAGTTAGGGCATATTGAGAGAGACAAATATAGCAGTAGCCATCGTGCTTAGGATTTTAATAAGGGGCTTAAACCCCTTGCCTCAAGAGCTTAGATTTCATAACCAATCTGTCCCTTGCTTATAGCGTTTCCTGTTCGCAAGAGGTACATTGTCGATGGTGAAAAGCTTAATTAGCAAAGGTTTAAGTGTGCCGCACAGATGCGAGAACCGCTATATATGCCCATTAGTTGGTTGTGAGTTTGTTATGTTAGCTTGTCTGTAAGCCAGGGGGAGGGTTAGGAACTTTTATAACCACCCATTCTCCATTTAGGCATCGGTAAATATGTCCCGGAGGAACCTCGAAAGATTTTCTCTCTCCAATAGCATTAGTGTATTCATACACATCAGTGCCATCGTCTTTTCTTGTTATTTTCTTTTCTTGGGGACATGACATTGGAAATGAATCTCCTAAGTAGCTGGTTGTAATTAAATTTGAAGAACTGAGTTTTATTGAACATCGGGTTCGACTCATTTGCTTTCCTTCTACCCGTTAGTAGTTGTTAGCTAAACCGACCTATACACTTGAAGGTTAAATTCTAGAAATTCTTAGGTCTGGCAAGGGATGATCAGTTCTGGAAAATCTGGAACTGAAGCATCTTGTCTAAATCTAGATCTCCCCGGTTTTTTTCCGCTTTCCTGTATAAGCTAAAATGGCTGACATCTATTGATCAGGTGAGCTAATCGCAAGCTCAACAAACTTCGGGAGAGCGTAGTATGAGTGCTGCATCAAGATACTGCAACCTTTGGCGCATTGACCCTGCCAGCGATCGCACTGGATATAAGCGTTGTTTCCTCCCGTTGGCAAATGATTTTTTTCAAAGCCAAGGGTTAAGTGAGGCAGAGGAGGATAGGGGCGATCGCTCCCAACAGAGAAATCTCCAGACTGATTTGCTATCCCGCTTTCAAGCTCCAGCAGTTGATACCACAGAAAGAGCGCACGCAGGACTATGCCTGCGGTGTTACGTTTCTGAGCCGATTCTCAACGCCTGCCGCAAAATCGATCATTTGTTCGGAGACGATCGCTCCTTTACTTACCGAGATTTGCTGCCGTTTGTCCTCAATGACGACGGGAAAACGCTGATGGTTTTAGACTCAGATGGCAAAACCTATCTCACCTTAGACCCCACTGGCAAGCCTCAAACAACGGCTTATCAATGTTTCTCACTGCAAATTCTGCGAACCTTTAAGCCCAACGCTCAATCCAGTATGAGCTTAGATAACTGGACTTATTTACAAACCAAACAAAATCCAGAATTAAAGAATTTTTTATCCGAGTTTGGCTTCAAACAATTGAGCGACTGGGCGCTACTCAATCGCACTCGCTCGAAACAATTGCAACAACTGGCAGAACGCGATCGCCACTTAATTGCCGCCTTCCACGCCGTCTATCGTCGAGACAGGCATCAGCAACACCAGGGTACGAAACGCTGTCTAGATCCCACAACCGGGCAACTTCAAGAGATGGTGACTTATTTAAAAGTACAAAATATCACAATTCAGCCCAACCAATTGATCACAGAACTGCGAAGAGTGGCACTACAACTTAGACAATTTGACCTTTGGAGCCATCGAGTACCGTTAGAAGTTGAAGATCCAGAGACAGGCGATCGCCTGATTCGCTCAGAGCTGCCGCAGGATATTGCCAGTGAATTTGATGTGGAACAGCAAGAGCAACAAGAAATGTTAGAATTCTTCCACAAACAGCTTCAACTCGCCTTAGTTCATTCCATTAAGCAGGCAATTAGCGATCGCATTACTTATTTAAAAAAAAGCAAAGGGTATGCCGCTTTCGCCGATCGATTTATTCCAGGATTACACCTCTATTATTCTCAGGGCATCGCCCTGAAAGAGATTGCTGATTTATTAAAAATGTCTGGTTGGGCGCAAGCAAGACGGGTGTTGAATCCGGGAGAGTTAATTAACACTGTTCGGACATTGACAATTCGACAAGTGCTTGACCAAATGCTGAAGAAAGCTGAAGAGAAAGGACTGACTGCTCTTCCTCCTCAACCCGATTATTTAGAAAATTTAGCCAAGCAAATCGAGGCGCTGGCAGATGCAGAAATATTTCAGGAAGCGTTTGAAGAAATTCAAGCGGGAAAGAATCGTCTGATGAAAAGTGTATATGCTCAACAGCTTTGCTTTTACTTAGAAGAGTGTACAAAGGTTACACAAGGAGTTTCGTAATGTTTAGCTTAAGAGCGATCCCACCAGATTTAAATCTTAGCCGACCTGAAGCCATAAGGCTTGAACCAGAACAGTTTGAGCAGGCGCTAGTCAATCCCCTGGCCAGTCCCTCAGTCGATGAAGCGGGTCAGTGGCAACTCTATCTGAATGCGCTGGCACTATTGGGTTTTGAGCAATGGCTAGAGAAACGCGCTCCATCACACTGCCTCGATCGAACTCAATGTATCAATCATATTGGTGCTGTTTACAACCTTAAAATTGATGAATTTAAGCTAAATTTAATTGTCAAAGAGCAGGTTCTAGATGAAGTAGTGGAAATTCCCAGAGAAGCGATCGAACAGCCGGCTCTTGTCGCTCATTTCTATGTCCTGCTTGAGGTCTGTGAAGAGCAGCAGCGAGTGATGATTCGAGGCTTTTTGCGATCTGACCGACTCATGAATTATTGCCATCGGGTCAGTGATGGTTTACAAAACGATTATTATCAAATTCCCCTATCTGTTTTCGATCCTGAACCCAATCATTTATTGTTCTACTGTGATTTTCTAGAACCTGCCTCAATACTATTGCCCGTCATTTCAACGGAGCATACCGCAACGCCTGAAGCAATCTCTGAAACCACATTAACGGCTTCTCAAGAAACTCCTATCCAGTTAGGACAGTGGGTACAGGGGGTCTTTGCAGCAGGATGGCAAGCGATCGACGATCTGTTTAGTCCAGAAGTTCATCTTGCTTGGAGTCCTCGGAATCAGAGAGAGGGTGCAAAACGCGGGAAGCTTATTGACTTGGGGATGGAGTTGCAAGGACAGAGAGTGGTCTTGTTGGTGAATGTTACAGAAGAAGCCGATAATCAGCTATCTGTGCTGGTTCAGTTACATCCGGCGGGTGAGGAGCGATATCTGCCACCCCAGATCGCCTTAACGTTGCTCTCTCAGGCAGGCAAAAAGCTTCAAGAAGTGGGCTCCAGAACGCAAGATAACTATATTCAGCTTAAATCTTTTAAAGGGCGCTCTGGTATCCCCTTTAGTATTGTGGTTAGTCTCGGTGACACCTGCCTCTGCGAAAATTTTGAACTCTAGGCGTTGGGGTGTTATGGGCGTTTTCTACACAGGCAAAACTACCTTACAGGGGATAGAATTTATAGCGTTATTGAAAGAGCCAAACTTTCGTTCTATCCCTAGGAGCGTTCCATGACGGCAATTGCGATCGATGACAGCGGAAAACTAGAAATTCCTCTAGAAATCCGTCAACAACTCGGCATCACCACAGCCCAATCCCTCAATCTTGAGGTTAGACAAGGCTGCATCATCCTACAACCCTTGGAGCAAGAAGCTAAAGTCCAACGTCAAGGCAGTGCCTTAGTGCTAGAAACCCCACCCCTCGGCCATCTCGATACCCTTATTGATGACCTCCGCGAGGAACGCATTCAAAGCCAATTGCCTGCATGAAATGTCTCTTTGATACCTCTGCTCTCATCGCTGCCCTATTGACTGGACACACTCATCGGAAATTTTGGGTCTGAAACCCCGCCGTAGAACGGCGGCTTTACGTTAGAATTAAAAGGCCAGTCTCGAAAACCAAGTGGACGGCGCAGCACCTTGAAAACTCGGCTTAGGGGGTTCCGACCAGAAAAGCTTGGCCGGGTAAAAAGTCGCGCGC
>NZ_JADBTF010000176.1:0-10377 GCF_020246295.1 Microcystis sp. M090S1
CAATACCAAATCCAGTTATTAAAGACTGATTATCTATTCCTCCTTTTGCATGAGTGCCTCTTGCATGAGTGCCTATCCTGATATGTAGCCTATACTCAACGGATTTAGTATAATTGCTAATCTTTGCTTCTCTTCTCATCCCTTAACCCCCCAAATGAGCATTGCCAAATTAATTATCTCGATCGTCGCTCGGCTGTTGACCGGGGCGATTTTCTATCAACCGACAGGAGAGAAAATTATCGCCCTTACTATCGATGATCTACCCACTCCCAACGATCCGGAAGGAAAATCCACCGATCGCATTTTAGCAGCGATCGCCGCTCATAATCGAGAAAAAGCCAGCCCCGTCAAGGCGACTTTTTTTCTGATCACGGGACACCTGCAACCGAACTCCACCTTGATTGAGCGTCTAATCGCCCAAGGTCACGAAATCGCTAATCACGGCAGCCAAGATCTCCGCACCAGTCAACTGGCTGCCGACGCTTTTGCCAGTCAGTTTCGGGAAGCTAACGATATTTTAAGTCGTCTTGCCGGTCAAGCGCCGCGCTGGTATCGTCCCGGTCAAGCCTTCTATAATCAATCTATGCGCTCGTTTTTTGGGAAATTCCCTGGCTACGAGTCCCGATTTGCCCTCGCTTCCATGATCCCTTTAGATACCAGAAAAGGAACGAATCATCCTCAATTTACCACTTGGTATATCTCGCACTTTATTTTCCCTGGGGCGATTTTAGTGCTTCACGGTGGGTCCCCCGAAAGAGATGAGAATACGGCGATCGTACTGAAGAATTTATTAGCTAAATTACACGATCGAGGTTATCAGGTGGTGACTCTCAGCCAATTAGTTGATCACAAACGTTATTAGGTGACATTTTCGGCTCTTCGGTTTGTGTTATGCAATGGAGGGGGGTTATAAGGGATGGAACCCTTATATAGAAAGGCATTTAGCGATTTTTGTCAATTGTTTTTTATCTAGAGCGAACTAATCAATTAAGTCTTTTGCCAGATAAGGATTTAGTCGATTTATGCCCCCCTATCGAACCATAACAAGTAACGAAGAGCCACATTTTCTAGGCATTAAGGACAAGAAAAGATCGCCAATTCAAAAAAAGAAAGAAGTTTTATTTGAGAATTTCTGCCTTCTTATTGTCAAAAATATTATCTATAATTTTCATTTTCTCTAGGTAAATTGGGTTGATGATAATTGATTAACTATTGAGGGGATTATTTTGATTCCTCTATTTTCTTGCGCCTAAATACACTAATATTGACATTTTCTAATCCGTACTACGAAAAGTATTGCCTAAAAAATACGGATGTTTATTGCCAGAGTGATTGCCCTTGGCTATAAATTTACATACTACTACTATGCTACTTAGTGAAGTGCGGAATGTGGGTCTTAACTAATAAAAGGTGCGATATCGATGGGGAACCAATCCCCGTCTAATACTTGTTCGAGAGTGAATATAGACTCTAGGGGAATTGTATTTTTATCGACAATTCTCCCATCAATTAGGGTTTGTCTCGCGTCTGAATAGGCCTCCCCGAAGGAATTGATGGCATGATTTTTCAGCGTTGGGGTTTTCATCTTTTTTTTCAGTTGCACTCGAAAAGTGGCTATCTCTCCTAGCCAATGACGCGCGTTTCGTTCTCTTTCCGCTGCCCAATAACTCAGTTTCAGAAGATGGATTAATAGTTGAGTTAATAAACTTTCTACGGCCTGGCGCTCACTTTTTCCCATCCATTCGACTTCCTCGATCAGATTTTCCCAGTCCACCCTGTCAAACTCTTTTCGCTTTAACAGTTCGGCGGTTTTTTCTGTCCAGAGAACAAAATCTTCCTCATAGAGAACGGAGAGCGATGGCGGGGTTTGTGCGGTCATAATAGATTTCTGACGTTGCTGATTTGAGATAGGAATCTTCTTGTGTGGGATTTTTAAAACCTAGAGCCAAACTAGCTTTTGGATAGGATGCGCAGTTGGTAAGTAGCTAGACACAATTAATTACACATATCTAACTAGGGCTTGCATGAGTGCCTTTTGCCTTTCCTAACCAAGAAGTTAATTTTGTCCTATTACTTATTCATACCTTGAGTCAGCAACACCAGCAGCAGAAAAATTAATTCTGACTCAAAAATAAACTGGGCAATCCGATAAGATTATCCTGCTTAAAAAAGATCGAATTTTGTTGTCGCAATTTACCGATTAATCTTGTTACTGTTACTCTGGTAGTGCCGATGGCGCTGGCAATTTGAGCGTGAGTTAGGGGATAGGGAAGATAATAGCCTTCTACACAGGGTTGACCGTATTCTTCCAATAATAAAACCAAGAACCCCATTAATCGATCGAGGGAGCGTTTTTGACCGAGAATACTCAACCAAAATAACTTACGCTGGTATTGATGGCGAAAAGTTTCCATAACAGCCGATCGCAATTGCGGCCAGCGTTCTAGATCTTCCCAGTATAACCAGACTAACTCGGTCTCGTCTAGATGAGCTTGGGCTTGTAATTGAAAGGGAAATTGAGAAACAATCTCAAAAGGTTGACCTGCACCCACAAAACCGAGAAATACTTCTTCACTATCGGCAATAGGTAGTTGACGGGGGGATTTTTGGTCAATAACGTTAACTTGTGCCTTACCAAGAATACGAATCGCCCCAGATTCCACAAAGTATAATAGCCCGGGGCGCGTGGCTACTCTTTCATCTTTGGCAAAGGTATGGTTACGATAATGGGATTTTGCCCAGTTAAAGATTTCTGTTTCTTGACCGATTGAGGGTATAAAATCCGACGAAGGAACCGAAGAAGACATTAAAATTAATAACCCACTGGGGCGTTGAGGGAACTGTAAACTAATGTAACAAAAAATTTCTGCGATTGGGGGGGGTCTTGTGGCCGCTAGATGGTTATCGGTCAATAATCCCTAAAAGTTGCGGGGATTGGGCAGATAGGAGAATTATTAAGTATTCTTAAGAGTATCCCCGCCCCAATGTTACAAAAGCTAGATAATCACCCTATCTATTTTTAACTTTTTCTCGCTTTTCTGGGGACTATGGCTTAGGATAGGATGCGTAACTATAATTTTCTATCCGATGATAAATGATAGATGATAGTTGATAGATAACTTAAATTTATACTTTTCCTTAAAAACTTCGGTCAAACTTGTATGAATAGCATTAGACAAAAAGTTGAATCCCTCTTGAATCAATTACCAGATGATTGTTCAATTGAAGATATTCAGTATCATTTATACGTTCTGGAGAAGGTGCGTCAAAGTTTGAACGCTGCCTCTCTGGAGAATACAATCCCCCAAGAAGAAGTTGAGGGTCTTTTAAACAAATGGCTGATCGAGTGAATTATCGCCTTGTCTGGTCGCCCAAAGCAATTGAAGACGTGGATGCGATCGCATCTTATATTAGTCGAGATTCCCCGTCCTACGCGGCGGCCGTCGTGCGTCGAATTCTTGATATAAGCTATTCTTTAGAAAATTGTCCCCTAGAAGCGAAAAAATGCGCCGAGTTTAGCGATGATACCATCCGAGAAAAGTCTGCCTACGCCTACCGTCTGATCTATCAAATTCAAGGGTCAGTAGTTATTATAGCGGCGATCGTCCATAGCAAGCATTTCTTGGATTGATCGAGTCAGTGATCAGTAATCAGTGGTCAACCGTTAGGAGTTAGGAGTTAGGAGTCAGTCAGGAGATAGGGGACAGGTTTTAGGTGTTGGAGGTTGGGGTTTTGGGGTTTTGGGGTTTTGGGGTTTTAGTTCAATTTCCCCACTTCCCCCCGCAACGCGCACGAAGTGGTCTCCCCACTTCCCCACTTCCCCACTTCCCCTAACCCGCACCCCCCAATTTTGAGCCTAATTCCCGCTTAATCCGGTTGAGAATCGAGGTTTCATCGAGGGAATCGAGAATACTGGCCACCACTGCCTTAGGGCCATCGGGTCCCCAGGTGGCCCCATTAGCGAGATAGGTTTTCGTCACTTGGCCGATCGCGTAACAGGATACACCGGCAACTCCCGCTTGAGTCAGGGCGATCGAAGTATAGGGAAGGAGAGAAATGCCGCCAGTGGCAGGAATCGAGAGACCGAGCAGTCCTTTTAGGGAACTTAAGCCCAAAACCGCTAAAAATTCGCTGGCACTAATGCCCCCCATATTGAGGGCAATTTTTTGTAAAAGAGCGATCGCCCCCTGACGAGTTAAATCGATGCCGTATAAGCGAGAAAGAGCGAGAATCATGGCTAGATCGATAACTGCCCCCGTAAACAGATCCAACACCGTCACCGGATTCAGAGCGATCGCCGATGCTTTGATCATCACTGCTTTTTGAATCAATTGATTAGCGCCGCGATCACGGATAGCCATTTTGCGGGCGACAATTTGCTCGTTTACCTCGTCCGCATACAGCATAGAATTGAGTGCTACCAGCGATTTACCCTCTCGATCTAGAATTTCCAAAATTTTGAGTTTCAGGGCTTCTATCTGTGGTTTTCCCCGAAATCGTTGCGTTTTTAGCCGCCCATCCTGCCCTTTAACCGTCTCCGCCAAGAGGGGAGAGGCTGCCACCATAACAATCTCATCGGGGGAGAGTAATTCTTTCACCCGTTCTGAGGCGATTTTCTCATAGATAGCGAGGCGATCGACTTCCGGATACTGATCGATTTTATTAAAGACCAAAATCATCGGTTTTCCTGCTTCGCGTAACTTGGCCAAGGCGGAAAATTCCACTTTGGTCATATCACCAGAGATGATAAAAAGGATTAAATCCACCTGCTGCGCCACCTGACAGGCGAGAATTTCCCTCGTTTGCCCATCTACCTCATCAATACCGGGAGTATCAAGCAATTGCACCTGAGCATTACCCTGGCCGTTCAGGGTCAGACGCGCTAGATTTGGGAAAGTATCATCGCTGCTTAACTGCCAATTTACCCCTTTAATGGTGCGGGTAACTCCGTGTAGAGGACCGGTTGTAAAGATTTCTTGACCGACCAGAGCATTTAAAATCGAGGATTTCCCCCGGCCCACCAGGCCAAAAGCGGCAATTTGAATCAGGGATCGATCGAGTTTTTCCAGCAGGGCTACTAGGCGCTCGATCTCCGCTTCTAGACCAATTTTCTCGATCGAGGTAAGATCCAGACGATCGACAAGTTTGCTCAGAGAATTGCGTGCCTGATTATAGTTGAGTTCTTCTTGAATAGTGCCGACACCTCGAAGCGCTTGTTCTAGGTCTTCGGTATTCCAAGCTCGATCGAGGAACGGGTCAGAGGTCATTTCAGTTATCAGTTATCAGTTATCAGTTATCAGTTATCAGTTATCGGTTATCAGTTGTCAGTGATTAAGTGGGTGGGTGTTAAAAATTGTCAGATACCCCCCTTATCAAGCTATCCCTTATAGGGAGCTTTCTTAACAATTTTTTCAGTAAGCACTCCAACCCTTATCCTGACTTGATTTCAGTTTTTTCTTTGTCAGTAAGGGTGTCAACAAGGAATATTACAAATTGTTAACCGAGTCTTGAAAGCCTTGTGCTACAAGGGTTTGAAATGTTAAGAAAGATGTGACTAAAGGACAGCTTATCAAGGGGGGATTAAGGGGGGATCAAGGGGGGAACCATCTTCAATTTAATTATAACCAGCTACTTTATTAAGGATAATCAGGATGAGTGTCATCTACGACTTGGAACACATCACCAGCTATCATTATCGTAAACCGGTAACTTTTGGGGAACATCGGGCGATTTTTTTGCCCAGCACCGGTCACGGTGAAAGAATTATCAGTTATTCTGTAGAGGCGAATATTGCCGCCAAAACGCGCTGGACTATGGATACTCTATCTAACAACGTGGTAGGGATTGAATTCGCTCAAGCAGCGTCAGAATTAATCGTTACCTGTCGATTACGGGCGGAACATTTTGGCTTAAAAGCGATCGCTGATTTTCCCCTCGATCAACGGGCGATCGAAATTCCCATCCAGTACACCCCCGATGAATGGTTAGATCTAGTGGCGTTTATGCGTCCCCACGCCGAGGATGCCGACGGCAGCCTGGCAGCTTGGGCCAAAAGTTTTGTAGCGGGGAACCAAGATGATACCCTCGATGTCATGGAAAGAATGATGGCCGCTATCAAAGATAATTTTACCTACCAATCCAGGGAGACTGAAGGAACTCAATCCCCCGGAGAAACCATGCGGCTAAAGTCGGGAACTTGTCGCGATTATGCTTGGTTGATGATCGAAGCTTTGCGAAGATTGGGTTTAGCCTGTCGTTTTGTCAGTGGCTATCTCTACGATGCTGCCCTCGACGGTGGTGAAGTGGGGATGACTGGCTCTGGTGCTACCCATGCTTGGTTACAGGTTTATCTGCCGGGGGCCGGTTGGCGTAATTATGATCCGACTAATCAAATTACCGCCAGCTTTGATTTAATTCGAGTGGCGATCGCTCGTCATCCCGGTCAAATCATACCTCTTTCCGGTTCTTGGATTGGTGATGCCGATGACTTTTTGTCTATGGATGTTAAAGTGACCATTCGCAAGCTGGGGACGCTGCCGGATTTTGATCCGAGGGAATAGGTTGAATTTCGGGTTTTTCCTTGACCGGCGATCAACTCCTGACTCCCCCAAAGGAAAACTTCCTACTTCACTATTAGGATAACTGCTAGGGTGTTCGTAATTTAAAGCGAATATTCCCGTTAGGTTGTAGCATTTTTATCGATTTTTGTCAAGATATATTTGACACAATTTATTAGAAAAAGGGTTTCTTTTAGAAACCCTTTTTCTGCTTTCCAACTAATCCTATTTGACCTAATAGGAAAGGAAAGAACGGTTATATGTCAAAATATACCGTTTCTAAACTGTTTTCAACTAATCCTATTTGACCTAATAGGTAAGGACTACTCGAAACCGTCGAGCCGGATTGGGGAATAGCCTTGATGTTTCCAACTAATCCTATTTGACCTAATAGGTAATGGTGGTCCGATTGTCCATATCGACACCTACGATAAGAAGTTTCCAACTAATCCTATTTGACCTAATAGGTGAGGGAATTTGACTGGTCTGAGCGCACCGCTCAAAACTTTATGTTTCCAACTAATCCTATTTGACCTAATAGGTAAGGAATAAGAGTAAGGCTAATTCATTAATTAGCCTTACTTTTTTAGTTTCCAACTAATCCTAATGTGTAATTAATTTTGCTTAGGTACTTAACTATAAACGGGATTATTTCGGCCAAAGTTTTTGAAATTTTCCCTCTTGACCATTATTCTTGTCTAGAAAACCTAGAAAATAAGCACAATCATCAGAGTCATCAGGAAAAATTGTTAATAATTCTAGATATTTATAGGTGTCTTTCGGTCTTTTTTTGCCCTGTTCAGTAGTGATAATATTCACAAGGGGATACATTCGATGCCAAAGACGACCAATTTGATTGATAATTCCTGTCACTGAGGTTTTATAGATACTTAAATTATCCAATTTTTGATAGGCTTTATGAAGCCATTTTATGGCTAGAGAATCATCTTTATCTTCGGCAATTCTTCCCCAAACCTCGACATTTTCAGGATGCCAACTTTCTCGCCACTTAGCACTATTATCGGGAGTTCTGAGGATATCTTTTTGTAAGGTCATCCATTCTTTAGCAATAGTGCGAACATCTTTGATAAAGGGATGAACATGAGTTAAATATCTGACTTTATTATCGTTGATTAAAGAACTTTTATCCCCCCATTGCCAATGACAGCCAATTAAGGGTTTATTGGGATAATAATCCTCATAGAAAATACTATGATCTGCTCGTCGCCATGATTTACCAAATCCTCCTAATAACATGGCAAAACGAGTGAGAAAACGAATTAATTTTTTTAAGCATTCTTGCTGGTTTTCGGGGAGAGATTGGGTGAGAATCCAGCGCAATTCTCCTGTTACTGTGTAGGTGGGTTCGTTGTAACCCTTGGCAAAGGTTCCTAACTCTAGAGAGTTGACATGAAAATCGACAGCTAGTAAACCTTGGGTTGCTTCTCCGTCAATTCCTCCAAATAGCTGATTAACTAATTTTTCGGCATTTTTAGCATCAGTTAAACCGCCAAAAATACGCAAAGCATGACCGCGAATTGCTCCTCGAAAAATATTGGGTCGAAATTCCCTTGCACCATCGAGGCTTTTAGGAGCCATTCCTTGGCCTTTCAGAAAACATTTATATAAAGGTTCTTTTGAAGGTTTAATGTCTTTTGGTAAGCCGTAACCGCTACTAACACGGCATCCTAGACCAGATTCTAAAGCTCTTTCCCAGATAGTCCAAATCTCCTCCCAATCGGGTTGTTCTATTGAGGTAGAAATGCCAAATTTTAGGGTAGGTTGATAGAGAGAAATTAAAGCAAAACCACTTTCTCCACTGGGTTTTTGTCGAGTGTTTGGGGTTTTTACTTGCCATCCCTGTTGCGGGTGAACAATATCTAAAAGATTTTCCGTCCAATCATTAACGGGATAACCGCCATGAAAGCGCAAAAGACTAGGGTTATCGCTATCTTTTTCGAGGTGATAACGTTGTTTTTGTTCGGGGGTGCAAGCTTGACAAAAGGCTCCTTTCATGCTGGAACCGGGATAAAATGGTATGCCATAAGCACCCATTACAGGCCGAATTATTCCTTCATCTTGTCCCCCATTAGTGACAAATCGCCATGATATTTGATATTCTTTGGTTTTTACTTCTTGACCAAATTGGGGAGGATTTTCATCGACTCGTTCTATCCATTCTTTTACCCATTTTTGGCTATCATTTTCATCTTTTTTAGAGTCAATATATTGTAATTGCGATCGCCCTTTGCTTTGTGCGCGAAACATCAGGGGGATTTTGTCACCAATATCGGGAATATTAACCATATAATTTATCGTTCCTTTGTTCCTTTATATCTTTGAGTCCACCAAACTAAACAATCGCATAGTTGCGTTAAAACAGCGAGGGTAATTCTCTGGTCTTCTAGCTTTAATTCCCAGAGTTTTTCTGCCATTGCTTGAACAGATTCGGTATCATTTACCTGTACGGTATCGTTAGGGATAGGAATCCCCGCTTCTGCCATGGTTTCGACTAATTTATCCCAAGTTTCTTTCCAGTATTTTGCCTTATTGGGTTCCTTGGATTGTAAGCGCAGATGTTCACCCCAGAATCTTTCTAGTCCATAGGAAACGGATTCACGCATTTTAAAAGATTGATTGAGAGAATCTCGGTCTCGTAGTTTGGCAGCGAGAACTAATTTCTGAGCAATGCGATCGAGATTGTATTCTTTCCAAGCCATAATATTAGATAAAATGTAATTATTGATTAGCGTAGTTTAAAATAGTAACTTGGCAACGACCAAAACCGATAGATTCTAATCCTCCGAAATATAATTCTTTTTGGTTTACCGATTCTCCAAAAGGTTGCCATCCTGTTTCTTTGCAAGCAATGGGAAAAACTAAAATACTACCCACGGGTAAAGCTTCCACATTGAAAAAAGCTCCTTTTTCTGTATCCACTTTTTTCTGACCTTCTAGTAGTTTAACCCGGCTTTGTCGGTAGAGTGCCATATCGTGCAGCATGGATATATCGTTATCATCAACGACGACTAATTGAGAAGCTTTTAAATCCGCTTGCGGGGGAATCCACGAAGAAAGCTCCTCTAAGTGTTCAATTTCGAGAAATCCTAAGTTAAAAAATAAAACTTTGCTATTGCGGTTAACTCCCTGCACTACTCGCGCTTGTAAACTAGGGGAAGCAGTATAGGGATTGGGTACTTTTGCAGAGATTCCCGTGATTTGTTTATAGCGTTTTAATAATAGGGGAGAAGTGACCCAAACTATCGGCTGCCCCGGACAAAATACCGGCAACCAAACGAGGGAAGCATATTCAAATTTAACTTTTGCTTCGGTGGTTCCTCCGTCTTCTTGTCCTGGGATTGTTTCGTGTCCGTACCATGTACGTTTTTCATCTATATTGTTCATATCGGCACGAAAACGGCCGCGAATAGAACTACCAGGGATAATTGCTGTTTGGGTGAATTGGTCACGAAAAATGAGGTTAAGATTACCCGTTTCTTCTCCTGCGGTTGCTCCCACATGAAGGGGTGCTAAGGTTTCAAGTATGCCATAACTTTTGTGATACATTTTTTGGTAAAAGTGAGTATTTTAGATGCTTAGGGATTATTCTAAACTAAGTTAATATTAATGTCAGAATTTTCTAAGATTTTGTTAATATTTGATCGTGGTATTTAGGCTATTAGGACAGCACAAAGCTAAGTAGGTGGGTGGAATTAAATATAAAATGAACGTAGGTTGGGTTGAAGCATGAAACCCAACGCCCGCATGGGTTACGCTACCGCTAACCCATCCTACAAATAATTGTGCCTACCTACTTAAG
>NZ_JADBTF010000177.1:0-4795 GCF_020246295.1 Microcystis sp. M090S1
AGCCACTCTTAATCGTGTCTTGGAACGAAATAGAGGCTTTTAAAGACTGCGTACATGGAGAATTAAAACAAGAATTACCCTCGAAAAGCCTATTTTTCCACTAAGTATTTATGCTCATTGCAAAGGTGAGATGCTCCCCAACTTACAACTTAACAACTTAACCCATCTTTACAGGAATTAATTAAAAATCAAATAACCATTAATAATCTAGAAATACTTTCTATTGATCTAGCTCATATCTGGACACTAGCAACCCTTATCCACTATCATAAAGACCCCTTTGATCGACTTTTAATATCCCAATCAATAACCGAAATTATGCCTATTCTGAGCATTGATGAAATATTTGACCGTTACCCCGTTCAAAGAATTTGGTAAATTTCCCAAAATGTCAGGCGATCGCTAACCTCGCAGCTAGGTCAAGCAACACCCCCACCCAACGTCAAAGGCAGACAACAGAATCATACACACTATCCCCATCAAAAAAGTATTAAAAGCTACAATTTAATAAATCTTTACATTCCTTTCCCCGATTAGCGATTCACAGAGCAAGGAGTCTCAGGTGTTTTCCCCTGTTTTTTTTACTCCTTCTCAGGCGAACTATCCTCATTCCGTGAGATATTGTGGCGCAGTATGTCGTATTCGCCTTTGCCTTCTCCCTTGACTGATCCTCAACTCGATCGCAAACTAAATTAAACAGGATTACCTCGCACCAACCAGATGATAGACTGGGGATAATAGAAATAATTGAATAGGGCTAAATTACCGGAGGAAACCTTAACTAGCATTTTTGATCTACTGCGTCAACTGGCAGAGCAGATAGAATCAGAAGGATTAAGCCTAAACAGTAGCTCTCTTTCATTGTAGGGAAAAGGGCAAAGGTTTAAGAGAAAATTATCAACTTCCCCTTTCCGACTTCTGCAAGCAGTCTATTGATTACTATTTTCTTCAGGAGGAGAAGGTGATAAAACGGGAGGAGCGATCGGTTCAATTTTATCCTCATTAACCGGGGGATTAATCACCTCTGGAACAGGAGAAGGAGAAGGAGAAGGAGAAGGAGAAGGAGAAGGAGAAGGAGAAGGAGAAGGAAGGGGAGAAACTTGAGGACTCGGCTCCGTTTCAGGAAGGGGAACAGGAATAGGAATTACTTCTTCTGGGGTGGGACTAGGAGTTAATTCTGGAGTCGCTTCTGGACTAGGAATCACCTCTGGGGTAGGAGTCGGGGATGGGGTAGGAGTCGGGGAATAAATGGGAGTCCGTTGACGAGAAGGTCGTCGGATAGGGGGAAAATCTTGGGAGGGAGGAGGAATGATTTCAGGACTAGGAGAAGGTTCAGGGGTTGGTAATGGTTCAATTTCCTCATTTTTGGGTAAAAGAGCCATAAATCCCCGATATCCTAGGGCAAAAGCCCCAATTGTCACCGCAAAAATCAGCAAAATCGACAGCCAAGGATTCTTTTTTTTTCCAGAATTGGGTTGAATAACCACAGTGGGGGAGACGGTTGGTTTTGGGGGTGTAGAGGACTTTAATCGGGGACTATGGGGAGAAACCGCGATAGTTGGTTGGGTGGACAAATCGGGGGATATTTCTGCCAAAGCTGCTAACATTTCCCTAGCAGTGGCAAACCGATCCCGGGGATGAAAACGGATCGCTCGATCGATTACCATAGCTAAATTAGGATTAACATTTTCTGCCTCCTGTCGCCAGAGAATTTCCCCCGTACGCGAGTCAGTTTCTAGATATTGGGGAGTTTTTCCCGTTAATAAAAAAATCGCCGTTAAGCCTAGGCTGTAAAGGTCACTAGAAAAGACCGGTCTCCCGGCAGCCTGTTCCGAAGCCATATAACCGGGGGTGCCAAGGGCGATCGAATAGGCACTTTTTCCCGTAGGATCGAGTAAGGTGGCGACTGCTTCTTTCATTACCCCAAAATCGATTAAAACGGGCAAATTATCACTATTTCTTAAGATAATATTATCGGGTTTCACATCCCGGTGAATAATGCGGCGACTGTGAATAAAATCAAGAACAGGCAGTAAATTATCTAAAATCGTCCGCACTGCTGAGGAGGATAAATTTCCCTGTCGTTGCTGTTTTTGGGTTAGTGTCTCCCCTTCAATCCATTCCTGCACCAGATAGAAGTGATTATCTTGGGCAAAATAACCGTATAAACGGGGTATTTGGCGATTTTGTTCCCCCAATTCCTCTAAAACGCTTGCTTCTTTCTGAAAACGTTCTTTTAACCATTCTGGCATCTCTTCACTTTGAATGGCCGGCTGCAATTTTTTAATCACACAGCGCCGTTGAGAAGGCATATTCGTATCGATAGCGATATAAGTTTCCCCAAATCCCCCCCTAGCAAGGGTACTAACAATTTGGTAGCGATTGTTTAAAAGCACTAGATTCATTACCCTGAGAGTGCAAGCGTGGTCCTAAATTGTTCCTAGACTAACATTCTTTCGTTAAGGAAAAAGTCAAGGGAAAAACTAGAGTCAAGTCTAAGGAATCCAGCGACGGATTTTCGTCCACAAAGGTGCATTATCTTGACTACTCATCTCCAGAAAACTTTGATAACAATCGTAGGCGCGATTAAGCTGGGCGGTGATTTCTGTAGCATTGGGATGGGAATTGCGATCGGGATGCCAATAACACAAGAGAGTTTTATAATTGTTCTCAATCCGGTTAGTCGTGGTAAAAGGAGTAATCCCCAACACTCGCCACCAAACGGGATTAGCCGACTCTATAATCATCACGGCCAAGGAACGAGAATAAGGATAGAGAATTTGGGCGATTAATGACCAATCTGACCCATAACACAGCCGATAAACCGCTTTAACCCGCTCTTTTCCCAACTGTTCACAAGCTTGTAAATGCCATTGACGAAAATCCCTCCGCATCTGCTGATGAGTTCGCAAATCTCGCTGGGCAAATCTGCCCTCAGCTAGTTTATTAGTGCCAATAGTGTTAAAGTTACCCTTAGCGATCGCTTTTAGATCCCAGTAGAGATGATAAAAAGGATCTTGACCCAAGGCGAGACTTTCCAGAATTTCCTTAGCGTAACCTCTAGCCGGATTTAATCGCAATAATTCCCGTAATTCCCGACAAAACTGCTCATTTTCGGGCATACCGCGCCATTGCCAATAATTAACATCCGGTTTTGCCAGAGACTGCCTATATACACTGCGCCACACCTGCGGAACAGTACAGGCGATCGGGGTAGCCAAGGGAGTAGCCAGGGGATAAAATTGACCCTTTAAAGAGCTTTCAGGAGCATCTTCTAGTAAACAAGCAAGATGATAGGCGGGATGACTACGGGGCTTTTTTTGGGGGCTAATAAACCAAAAAGCCGTTAAAATGACAATTAAGTACAGGAGTAGAGAAAGAATTTGCTCCGCCATGGCAACTTTTAGTTAGTCTGCTCAGTTACCCGAAGAATTATAATTCGTGCTATGATCGCTGAAAAGTTCTTTGTATCTCGGCTGATTGTCACAAATCTACAAAATTGGGTGATATGCCGAAAGTTTCCATATATTCTTACTCTAAGGATTGTTGTTGGCAAATTTTCTTTATAGTTAATAGTTAGCTTGCCATCTTTACGCTCAAAAATCGGAGTTCATAGACTTATATAGTCTCCAGAGTAAAATTAACCAAAGGGTGATTTCATGAAATTGCTAATAAAAATACTAAAAAACTTTCGGAAATTATTCAAGTCAGAAGTTACTTCTCAAGAGTTAAATATCAGAGAAGGTTTGGAGTACCTAAAAGAAACCTCTGAATCCGCCAATAAAACATGGGAATTGTTTCAATATTTTCGTAGTGAAATTCAACATGAACATAGCTTATTAATGGGTCGTGTAACTTGGTATATTACTTGCCAATCTTTTTTACTTACTGTATATGCTATTACTTACAGCAATAGCAAAGGACCAAACTGGTTTTCTAATCTTTTGCTACCGATCCTAGCAATTATTGTATCTTTTTTGTCTTATTTTATGATTCAGGGTGCTACAAAAACTATTGATATGTGGGGGAAATTACGTTTAGAATTAGTTAGTAAGAATTCAAAATTAGACCCTGTTCTTATTCCTCGATGGCGTTCAAATGCTCCTAAAGATGACCCTATTCATTTGAGAGCACTTTGGTTTCCTCAGTTTATTTCAATTCTTTTTGTAGTCATTTGGGTGCTGATTGCATATTTTTCTTGGAGGTTTCCTTGGCTATAACTACCAGCGATCGCCACTATGGTAGATATGGTAAAGTGCGTTCCCTAATGCAAGTCCTACCGCTGCAGCGATCGATTTTGGGGAACACACCATGGTCATTGATTCAAGCAAATGATTATCAGCTAAAAACGTCTAGGCACAGCGACGGACGGGAGTGCGATCGGATATAGACAAATATGGGGGCATTTTACCTTACTTTTTGGAGCCTTGATCTGTGTGCAATATGACATGATTAATGGAAGAAACAGGGAGTAAAGAGCATGACTACCTATCAAGATGTTCGCCGCCAAGTTGAGAATCTCACCCCAGACGAGCAACTTCGCTTGTTAAAAGAGTTAGCTGTAATGGTACGTCGCCCTATGCTTGTCAAGCCCAAGCATAGCATTATGGAACTAGAAGGACTAGGAAAAGAAATCTGGAATGGACTTGATGCTCAAGAGTACGTTAATCAGGAACGTGCCTCATCGGAAATTTTGGGTCTGAAACCCCGCCGTTCTAGGTTGGCTTTACGTTAGAATTAAAAGGCCAGTCTCGAAAACCAAGTGGACGGCGCAGCACCTTGAAAACTCGGCTTA
>NZ_JADBTF010000178.1:0-3327 GCF_020246295.1 Microcystis sp. M090S1
TGTGTTCTGAGATGGAGTGCCTTATTGTAAACCAATCTTACACAGCCCAAAGTGCGCCGAAATAGCGACTCTCGTTCGGGTGTTGGGTAAAATCGAAACGAATAGGCTTTTTCCATATCTCGCATTCTAGCATATATCGTGTAAATGCGCTAATATTTAACAGTAAAGCCGTCGTAGAACGACGGGGTTTCAGACCCAAAATTTTCGATGAAACTAGAAACCACGGCGATTAAACGGATTCTCGATGCTAACCTTGACCGCGCCAGAGAAGGACTGCGAATTATCGAAGAATGGTGTCGTTTTGGCTTAGATAATCCCGATTTAGCCCAAGAATGTAAAGAAATGCGCCATCAATTAGCTAGTTGGCACTCGATCGATCTTAAACGACATCGGGACACGGCCGGCGATATCGGCAGGGATTTAAGCCATCCGAGGGAAGAAATCCGGGAGACTGTCGAGGGACTGCTGCAGGCCAATCTCGCTCGCGTACAGGAGGCTTTTAGGGTTTTAGAAGAATACGGTAAACTCTATGATCTGGAGCTAGGGATAGCCTGTAAACAGCTGCGCTATCGGGTTTATCAGCTAGAGAGTAAACTATTAATCTCGCCACCTCTGGAAAAACTGAAAGCATCTCCCCTCTATTTAGTCACTTCTCCCGCCGAAAATCTGCTAGAAATCGTCGAATTAGCCCTAAAAGGGGGGTTAAAATTGGTGCAGTACCGCCATAAAACCGCCGCTGATACCATTCGTTTAGAAGAAGCCGCTAAACTGTGTGAGTTATGCCACCGTTACGATGCTTTATTTATTATGAACGATCGCGTCGATATTGCTCAGGCCATTCATGCTGATGGTGTTCATCTCGGTCAACAGGATGTACCGATTTCCCTAGCGCGGCAATTTCTCGGTCCTGGGGCAATTATCGGCAGGTCCACCACTAATCCCCAAGAGATGGCCAAAGCAATCCAAGAAAAGGCCGATTATGTGGGAGTCGGGCCGGTTTATGCCACCCCCACCAAAGCGGGAAAAACCCCCGCAGGATTGGAATATGTCCGTTATGCGCGGGAAAATTGCCCTTTACCCTGGTTTGCGATCGGTGGTATTGATAGTAGTAACATTAAAGAGGTTTTAGAGGCAGGAGCGCAACAGGTAGCTGTAGTCCGGGCCATCATGGAAGCGCAGCACCCCGAGGTCATCACCCAACAATTATTAACCCAATTAAAGTAGGGAAGTGGGAAGTGGGAAGTGGGAAGTGGGGTGTAGGGTGTAGGGTGTAGGGTGTAGGGTGTGGAAAGAATAAATAAAAATAATCTCCTGTCTCCTGTCTCCTGTCTCCTGTCTCCTGTCTCCTGTCTCCTGTCTCCTGAATACTGTCTCCTGTCTCCTGACTCCTCCGATTAACTTGATTCGTTCATATCCAAATCCATGTCAGAAATAACCTTGCAAATTAACGGCAAAACTCAAACCTGTTTACCCGCAACTAAACTAGGGCAAATGTTAGAAAATTTGGGCATGAATCCTCGGTTAGTTGCCGTGGAATATAACGGGGAAATCCTCCATCGTCAGTATTGGGAAAACACGGAAATCAAGGAGGGGGATAAATTAGAAATTGTTACTATTGTCGGAGGGGGATAAAATAATCAACAATCGACAGTTGAGGGAAAAAACTTGTTAGTTATCGGTTTAATGAGTGGCACATCGGTGGATGGTATCGATACCGCTTTAGTGGAGATTAGCGGTACAGTGGAATCTCCACAGGTGCAGTTATTAGCTGGAGAAACCTATCCCTATTCCCCCCGATTACGCGAGACAATTTTACAAGTCTGTGGGGGAGAAAAGCTCGACCTTGAAGCTTTAGCCAGCTTAGATGATGATATCGCCGCAGAATTCGCCCGTGCCGCTTTAAATATCCAAAAAGAAGCCCCAAAAGCCCAATTAATCGGCAGTCACGGTCAAACCGTTTTTCATCGACCCCCCGCAAACGAGCGCCTCGGTTACACGGTACAATTAGGACGGGGAGCAGCGATCGCAAAAATTACCCGTATTCCCACCATTAGCAATTTTCGCGCTGCCGATATCGCCCAAGCTGGTCACGGTGCGCCCCTAGTGCCGAAAATTGACGCTTATCTGCTTTCTCACCCCACCAAAACCCGCTGCGTCCAAAATATCGGCGGTATTGGCAATTTAACCTATCTACCCCCCCGACAAAGGGAAAATTGGCAGCAAAAAATTTTCGGTTGGGATACTGGCCCCGGCAACGTCCTCATCGATTTGGCCGTACAATTTTTGAGCCAAGGCCAACAAACCTACGACCATAACGGTCAATGGTCGGCTCAGGGTCAACCCTGCTCCGAATTAATTCATAAATGGCTACAGGAGCCTTATTTTCAACAATATCCCCCTAAATCCACCGGCAGAGAGTTATTTAGCCCCGCCTATCTAGCCCAATTGCACCGGGATGCCCAAGCTTATTCCCTCAGTGATGCCGACTGGTTGGCTAGTTTAACCGATTTAACCGCCATTTCGATCGCCCACAGCTATCAAACCTTTTTGCCAGAAATGCCCGCGGAAGTGCTGCTCTGCGGTGGTGGCGCTCGTAATGCCTACCTGCGCCAACGACTCCTAGCACATTTGGGGTCAAATGTCAAGCTTTTGACCACCGATGAGGTAGGATTAAATAGCGATTTTAAAGAAGCGATCGCTTTTGCCCTTTTGGCCTATTGGCGCTGGCACAATTTCCCCGGTAATTTACCGCAAGTCACGGGGGCAAAAGCAGCGGTTTTATTAGGAGAAATTTACAGATGAGCAGCAGCTATGAAATATTTTCAACAATTCAACGCCAAAGGGTCAGCGATGGGCAAATAGTGCCAATTTTAAGCGATTGTGCCGACTATAAACGTCTTTTAATTCTTGTTTGGCCGCAATTGGGAGATTTTGATAGTCTCGAATACGCTTGGTGGTTAGAAAAAGAGGCAGCCCTTTGGCAAAATGCTGGGATAACCATTCGTGCCATCGGTATCGGCGATCGCAATTCAGGGTTAAAATTCGCTGAATATACGAAATTTCGGCAAGATTGGCTTTTTGTTGACCCCAAAGCCGAATTACATAATTTATTAGGACTTTATCGCGGTTTATCGCTAAAATTACCTGGGTTTTCTCCCGGGCAAAATGCTTGGTTAAATCTAATTTTCATCGAAAATTTTGGGTCTGAAACCCCGTCGTTCTACGACGGCTTTACTGTTAAATATTAGCACATTTACGAAATATATGCTAGTGTGAAAGGACATGGAAAAAGCCTATTCGTTTCGATTTTACCCCACACCCGAACAA
>NZ_JADBTF010000179.1:0-16567 GCF_020246295.1 Microcystis sp. M090S1
GATTTTTGTCAATTATTTTTTATCTAGAGCGAACTAATCAATTAAGTCTCTTGCCAGATAAGGATTTAGTCGATTTATGCCCCCCTATCGAACCATACTAAGTAACGAAGAACCCACAGAACGGGAGGTGGGTTATGTGGATAAATGACTCCTCTCGACTTTGTGTGATAATTTTTGCTTATGGAATCGCAAAATGTTTACTGGACAAGACTTTTAAGACTATTTTGACGTTCGGCGAAGCTCGGTCGAGCCGCAGAAGAAACTATCAGTATAGATCTCGTTTCCACATAGAAACTGGAAGAGCCTATTACAGCCCTTTGAGCGAGATCAAAATACGGAGCTAACGGTGAAAAGCTTATTTGGCAAGGGTTTTAGGCTCGATAATGTACTTGACGGATGTGAAAAGGATGGATTCTATACTCAACGGATTTAGTATTATAGCGGTGCGAGAAATCTGATGGTTTTCCAAGATTTGGCCGAGCAGTTTTGGAACGACAACCCCCGCAAATCCTGCGAGGGTTGTCGTGCCGATTCAGCGTCTTTCTGCCGGGGGTGCAGGAGGAGCCACATCGGGGGGAGGAGTTACCGGTAGGGGAACCGAACGAGTGTCGGGAGCTGCCACAGTGACGGGAACGGTAATCGGTTCAGCTGCTGCGGGGGCCGTATTTTCAGGACGAGGAGCAGCGGCGCTGGTAGGAGCGACGGTAGTACGCCGACGACTAGAACGGCGTTGGCTGGGTTCGCTAGTATTAGAACGGACAATAGTTTGCTCACGACTTACCCGAACCCGTCGCCGTCTGCGGATGGGTCCTTCGGTGGGGGAACCCTCATCGCTGCTGGCTAAACGATTGTTAGTGGTTTGGGTAAAGTAGGTACGTCGGGGTTTAATTGGTTCCGCTTTTACTGTCACTGGACGTTTGCCTAAATTCGGTTCTGGGAAACCTTGATAGGGAATATCCTTAATTGCTCCTAACATAAATTGTCGCCACATCCAAGCGGACATGGTACTGGCTCCATTTGTGGGTTTATTATTGTCATTACCGAGCCAAATTCCCGTGACTAATTGGGGAATATAACCGACGAACCAAAGGTCGCGAGCCTTGTCAGAAGTGCCGGTTTTTCCTGCCACCGGACGACCAATTTGTGCGGGGGTTCCCGTTCCCGAATTAACCACATCCTGCAGCATCCAAGTCATCGTCGCTGCCGTGTTTTGATTGAGAGCAGTTTTCGGTGTAAAATTGGCTTGATAAATTACTTTACCATTGCGATCGAGTACCTGATTAATACCGTAAACTGGTTGATGCACACCATTATTAGCAAAGGTTCCGTAGGCGCTGGTCAATTCTAAAAGATTGACTTCCGAAGCACCCAAAGCCAAAGAATAAGTGGGTAAAAGTTTCGACTGGATCCCCATATCTTGAGCTAATTTAATCACCGGATTCCAACCCACAGCCACTAACACCTGAACTGCCACCACATTCAGGGAAGAAGTCAAAGCATCGCGCATGGACACCTCGCGGCCGCTATACTTATCGCCGTAGTTTTCCGGTTTATAACCATCCACCACATACTGTGCATCTTTATAATTAGAATAGGGGGATTTCCCCGCCGCAATCGCCGCCGCATAGACAAAAGGCTTAAAAGTAGATCCTGGCTGACGTTTTGCCTGTGTCACCCGATTGAATTGATTCTTATCGTGGTCAATTCCCCCGACCATGGCCTTAATTTGTCCATTTTTGGGGTCAATTGCCACTAAAGCCGCCTGTTGGAAGTGCTGCCACTTGCCATAACGAGAAACCGCTCTTTCTACCACTTCCTCCCCTTCCCTTTGCCAACGAGGATTAAGGGTAGTTTTTACCACCAATCCCCCCGCTTCTAGGGTTTTAGCGGGAACCAGTTGCGGCAGTTCTTTTTCCACATAATCGGTAAAATAGGCCGCTTGCCGTTGCAGACGTTTTAGGGGACTGGTTTTAATGCCTAGGGGAGATGCGATCGCCAGTTCTGCTTGAGCGTTAGTAATAAATCCCACCTCGGCCATAGTTTTTAGGACGATATTACGCCGTTCTAGGGCAGATTTAGGGTTTTCGAGGGGAGAATAGAGACTAGGAGCGGGAACAATCCCGGCAAGGGTGGCAGCTTCGGCTAGAGTTAATTTATCGACGGGTTTACTGAAATATAACCAAGCGGCATCGGCAAGACCGTAGGCCCCGGAACCGAGATAAACTAGGTGAAAATAACGCTCTAAAATCTGGTCTTTTGTATAGTTATCTTCTATTTTCTGAGCGATACGCATTTCCCGTAATTTGCGATCAAAGCTCCTTTCTTGGGATAAAAAGACAATCCGGGCCAATTGTTGGGTGATGGTGCTGCCTCCTTCCACCACTCCCCCGGCTCTCAGGTTAGAAAAGAGAGCGCGAGCAATACCCTGGCCATCAACTCCCCCGTGTTCGCGAAACCGGCGGTCTTCACTAGCGATAAAGGCCTCCTGTACCAGTTGGGGAACTTGGGCAATTTTCACGGTTTCGTAAGTGCTAGGGCCATTTTGCTTGAGGATTTCCCCATTAGCGGCTTGAATTGTTAGGGTGCCGGGACGAGCATAGGTTTGTATATCGGCGATATTTTGCGGTAGAGAGGTTTCAAGGCGATAAATGCCCCAACCTACCCCTAAAATGCCCCCAGTTACGCCTAATCCCAATCCCAAGTACAACCCAAAGCGGGGATGTTGTCGCCATTGCGGTAAGGGGGAATTGTCGATCAGGGTAGTAAATTTGTTTTTTAAGGGTTTTAACGTCTCTAGAGCCTTGCTACTGGTTTGGGAGACTAAATTAACCTTTTTTTCTTCGGAAGCGGCTTCTACTGGCTTTTCCCCCGCAACTGGCGCAGATTTGGAGTCTATAGGATCGACTTTAGGGGGTTGCTCGGAATTCTCTAATTTATTAGCAAGATTATGAAAAAATTGACTAAGTTTTTGTTTGTATTTCATGTTAGTTGAGCGGGTGAGGGTGTTGGGGTGGTGGGAAGTGGGGAAGTGGGGTAGTGGGGTAGTGGGGTAGTGGGGAAGTGGGGAAGGGGAAGTGGGGAAGTGGGGTGTTGGGGAATTTAGCTGAAATTTCCCCATCTCCCTATTTCCCTAAATCCCTATTTCCTTAAAGATCGCTAAATTGTCGCCACCATTGCTGGAGAGGGTAATAGAGGAGGGGAGTCCAGAGACTACTAAGCAGAGCAGAAGTGAGGCCAATGCGTTGATAATCGAGCCAAAGATCAGCGAGATTTTTGCCTCCTTGTAGATAGTATTGAAAAGCGAGCGCACCATCGGCAATTAGAGTCATAACAAAGACAATTAAGACCACGGCGATCAATTCTTCTTTAACATAACGTTGTCGGTGTAAACGGGAAGTGAGGAAACCGATGAGACCAAAAACCATGATATGGGAAGGATAATTAGAGGTAAGACTATCTTGAATAGCACCGAGCGCTAATCCGGCCACCACACTATCGAGACAAGAGCGATTGAGACTCCAACTAACCAACCAAATCAGTAACCAATTGGGAGCGATGCCTAAAATCTCCATACCGGGCAGCCGCATTAAGGAAAGAAAGGTACAGAGAAGCAGTGAAGCGATAGTGACTAAAATATTCAGGATAAAACGAGAACGGGCTGATAAACGGCTTAATTTCAGCATAATTCCCCCTCTCACTGCTGGGGTTGCGGGTGAACGAAGACCCATTCGAGATTGTCCACGGTGGCGGTAAATTCAATTTTGGCGGTGGGGGCGGGATTTTCCTGTAAATTAAGGGAAATTATGCGACCGATGGGCAACCCTGGCGAAAAAAGACTACTAAAAGCCGAAGTTGTCACCACATCTCCCGGTTTGACATCGGGAGCTTTTTCAAAAAAGCGCAGGGTGGCGACTTGGGAATCCTGACCTTGAATTAAACCCATGGCCCGACTACGATTCACCGTTGCTCCGATGCGACTTTGGGAATTACTGACCAATAAAACTTTGCTGGTGTGGGGAGTAACTTCCGTAATCCGTCCCACTAAACCGCCAATTCCCGTCACCGAAGCACCCACTTCCACACCATCGGTGCTACCCCGACCGATAATTACCTGTTGCCACCAATCATCAGCGCTGCGGCCAATAATTGGGGCAGAAATCAGGGGTTTTTTCTGGGTTTGATAATAACCAAGCTGTTTTTTTAATTGTTGATTTTGATATTCGACTTCACTTAAACGATTTTGTAATTCTCGCACCCGTTGATCGGCCAGAAGTTGCTCTTGCAGATTAGTTTCCTCTCCCTGAAAAGGGCGGGTTAATAAACCATACAATTCTAAAATCGCCCCACTTTGATAGGTGCGAATGTACCAAGCTACCCCCAAAGCGGCAGCGAGCAGAAAAATTCGCCATCCCTGCTGTGTCCATTTTCGTCGTGCTGAATACATGAGCGATTTAAAACCTCTTGGCTGTGTAGAGTGAGAATCCGTGTGTTTTGCCGCTAACCGATCCTAGTGACCTTTAGACATTGCGAGTTGTTTCATTAACGATCCGCTCAAAGAGTTTCTGATTTTTTAACACTTCTCCCGTGCCTTTGACAACACAGCGCAGGGGATCTTCAGCGATATGGGTAACGATACCGGTTTCGTGACTGACTAGGCGATCGAGTCCCCGTAATAAAGCACCCCCTCCCGCTAACATGATGCCGCGATCGATAATATCGGCCGCTAATTCGGGGGGAGTTTTTTCTAGGGTACGTTTGATCGCATCAACGATCACGGAAAGTGGCTCATCCATACTTTCCCGCACTTCTTCCGCTTTGATCGTCACGGTGCGGGGTAAACCGGACATGAGATGCAATCCCCGCACTTCCAGAGGAGGAAATTCATCTCCGGGGGAGGGATAAGCCGAACCAAGGCGAATTTTGATATCTTCGGCCGTGCGTTCCCCGATAATCAGGTTATGGACTTTTTTTAGATAAGCGATAATTGCTTCCGTGAGTTCATCCCCGGCGACGCGCACCGATTCGCTGATCACTGTCCCATCGAGACTGAGAATCGCCACTTCCGTCGTGCCACCACCGATATCGATGATCATATTTCCCGTCGCTTCCGAGACGGGTAAACCGGCACCCAAGGCCGCAGCAACCGGTTCATCAATTAACCCCACTTCTCGCGAGCCGGCATTTTTGGCCGCATCCACCACCGCACGTCTTTCTACTCCAGTAATCCCACTGGGAACACCGATTACCATGCGGGGATTGCCAATCGTGCCATCGAGCGCTCGTTTGATGAATTCCGCTAACATGATCTCGCAGCTGTAAAAATCGGCGATTACCCCATCGCGCAGGGGTCGCAGAGCGGTGACATGGCCCGGAGTCCGACCGAGCATTTTTTTGGCCTCCTCCCCGACAGCGATCGGGTTACGATCTTGATCGATCGCCACTACCGATGGTTCCTCTAAAACAATACCTTTCCCCGACACATAAACGAGGGTGTTTGCTGTCCCCAAGTCTATACCTATGTCCCTTGATAAGGCTAGACCTCTAAAAAAACCCACTTGTTTTCACTCCTGTTCTTATAACAACGTTGCTATGGCTAGACTTTCGATCGAATCGACTTGGATTTTATTACGTTTTGTTTCTCAAGTCTAGTTAATTATCGCTTCTTTCTCTCCAGATTGACGCAAATCCTGCCCCTAATTTTCTCCCTAGCCACCGGTCAAAGTCAGGGTTTCGGGCTAAAATAAACATACTATTGTACTAAATTGAGGATTTAAGACCATGAGTTTAAATCTGGTTCATTTGGTGGGACGAGCGGGGAGAGACCCAGAAACCAAGTATTTCGAGTCGGGTAAGGTTTTATGTACTTTCACTTTAGCGGTTAATCGTCGCTCTAAAAATAGCGATCAGCCGGATTGGTTCGATCTGGAAATTTGGGGCAAAACGGCGGAAGTGGCCGCTAATTATGTGAAAAAAGGCGGTTTAATCGGGATTAAAGGTTCTTTAAAAATGGATACCTGGAATGATAAAAATACGGGATTAGCTCGTTCTAAACCGGTGATTCTCGTCGATCAACTAGATTTACTCGGTTCTAAACGCGATAGTGAGGCTAATTCCGAGCGAGAATTTTAAAGCTTGAGCGGTATTATTTCCAGATTTTAGGTGTGTTAGCCTCTAGTAACACACCTTTATTAGACCTCTTGTAAAAATCAAAAATTGTTGTTAGGGTTAGGAGTCAGGAGTCAGGAGTCAGGAGTTAGTAGTCAGTGGTCAGGAGAATTAAGAATGAATAATAAGCAATTAAATGGTCTATTCACAGATTTTAGGCAATTCAATCCTTGTTTTTGCCGTTTTTGAATCCTCAGAAATTGATTTTTAATCATGCCAGAAGTTTATTTATTCTCTAATTGACTGGAAAAATATTGCTGTAAATCCGGTAAAACTTGCCGATAAATGGCTGTATTTATCTGTAGATCCCAGCCAAGAATAGAATTAAAAGGGATAATTTCCACCAGAGAATTACTATAAGCGATCGCTTGTAAAGTCCCGACAAATTCGGGGGTCCAGAGATTTTCTTGCAGGGAAATATTTTGTTTTTTTAACCAGCCGATCAAAGCCGAGCGACCGATTCCGGGTAAAATATCAGCAGTCAGCAGGGGACTGTACCAGCAATTATCTTTCCATCCCCATAAATTACCCGTGCTAGTTTCTAACCAATGACCGACTCGATCGACTAATATCGCCTCTTTTGCTCCTTTTTTTTGAGCAGTTTGTGACGCTAACCAAGGGGTTAAATAATTACCAGTTTTATGTTCTCCTAAAACCCGTTGCCAAGCGGGATTATCTATTACCCAGCCAATAATTCCCCGCTCTTGTCTAAGGTTTAAATCTTCGGGGAGAAATCTGCCTTTAATCCACTCCCTACCATCGGGAAAAATTGTAATTCTCAGGACAGGATACAATAGGGATAATTTTTCGGCTCCTTGGCGAATTCGCTGCCAATCGGGATCAGACCAGTGGAAAACTTGTAAACTAGAGTGCAGACGTTGGAGATGCTCTTGCCAATGGGTTAGGGGATGATCTAAGCTTTGTTGATAGATACGCAGGGTAGTAAATATTGTGGCTCCATAAAGCAACCCCACGTCATCAATACCCAGACTTATTCGCTCATCCTCGATTAATTCGCCATTATACCAATACATAATCAGTTATCAGTTATTTTAGCCGTCAGGAGACAGGAGACTCCGAGACAGGTTTTAGGTGTTGGGGGTTGGGGTTTTGGGGTTTTGGGGTTTTGGGGTTTTAGTTCAATTTCCCCACTTCCCCACCTCCCCAATTCATAATTCATAATTCATAATTCCCACTCCCCACTACCCCACTACCCCACTCCCTACTCCCCCATCCCTAGCCCCTGAAATTTAAAATATAAAACAGCTTATGAACCGTCAAAAATTTACTTGGGGATATTCTAGCTATAAATTGCGTCAGAGAGAAAATTTTAAAGAATTTCTGTGTTTACTGGGATTATTAATAGCGGCCTTAATTATCTATCTAGTGGGATTAGGTAATTTACCCTTGCGGGATTGGGATGAAGCGACCATTGCTCAGGTGGCCAAGGAAATTAGCCAAACCCCACTGGAACAATTGCGCTGGTTATTTCCCAGTTTTTGGGGTGATCCCTACCTGAATAAACCGCCGTTGATTCATAGTTTGATTGGTCTAACCTACCATTTCTGGGGCATCAATGAGGCCAATACGAGACTAATTCCCGCTTTTTTAACAGCTTTATCGGTGCCGCTCCTCTACCTTCTCGGTCGAGAAATTTTTCCCGGTCGTTTACCAGCTTTACTATCGGCCTTGATCTATCTAACTCTTTTGCCGGTGGTGCGTCATGGCCGTTTAGCCATGTTGGATGGAGCGGTATTATGTTTTGAAATCCTGATGTTTGTTGGTTTACTGCGCTCACGACGCGATTTACGCTGGTCTCTGGGGGCGGGGTTAGGATTTGCCCTCCTTTGTCTGACTAAGGGGATTATGGGGCTATTATTGGCGGGTATCGGCTTGATTTTTCTGCTCTGGGATACCCCCCGGTTATTAACTTCTGCCTATTTTTGGTCGGGTTGGTTATTGGGAGCAACCCCCGCTTTTGCTTGGTATGCCGCCCAATTTTGGCACTACGAGCGGGAATTTCTCGATTCCCTTTTTGTTCAACAGTTAAAGCGAGTTAGTGACGATCTGGACGATCATCGCGGACCGTTTTGGTATTATCTGCTGGAAATTCTTAAATATAGTTGGCCTTGGTTAATTTTCTCGGTTTGGGGTTTAGGTTTAGCACGTCAGGAACATCTCTACAGTTGGGCGAAGTTACTGTTAGTTTGGACGGGTGTTTATCTGTTGGTGGTTTCGGTAATGGCGACCAAGTTGCCTTGGTATATTCTGCCGATCTATCCGGCCTTGGCTTTAGCGGCCGGTTATGCCTTGGCGCAAGTGGGTAATCTTCCCATTGATCGCCCCTATAATCCAATCTGGTCAATTATTCTGGGTATTATCGGCGTTGGGGCGGGTTTATTAGCTTTAATGGTCTATTTTCCGGGTAATTTTGCCGCTATCGAACCTATCCATCCCTTAATTCTTTTAACCTTATTGTCACTTTCCTTGACCATGGTGACAACGGCGATTTTGTTAGCTCGGCGCTCGGAACAATTCAGCGTGGTTTTACTCTGGGGAATGTTGGTTTCTTTGTTTATTTTTGTCAATTCTCCCCTGTGGATCTGGGAATTAAATGAGAATTTCCCCGTCAAACCGGTGGCGAGTTTAGTGGAGAAATATGTGCCGGCCGATCACCCTGTTTATATTGCTTTTGCCTACGAGCGCCCCTCATTAAATTTTTATAGTGGTCGTCGGGTTTTTCCCCTTGCTGCTGAAGAATTAATCAATTATTGGCAAAGTCACAAGCAACCCTACCTAATTATCGATCGTCAAACCAAAGAAGCTACTGATTTAGGAGGATTAAAGGCGATCGGATCTACGGATTCCGGTTGGTTTTTGGTGACAAAGCAGTAGTGAGGTTAATTTTGTGCATACATCGATAGCAAATTAGCTTAGACTTTAACTTGCTGGCTTCAAATAAGTAGTCGTGCAAAATTAATTTCCTAGTCGAGACTCCGAGACTCCGAGACTCCGAGACTCCGAGACTCCGAGACTCCGAGACTCCGAGACAGCTATTAGGGATCGGATTTGAGTTTTCAGTTCACTGTTTCCTCACACCAGAAGTCTGACGGAGTAGTGGCTTAGATGTGTAATTAATTTTGCTTAGGTACATATTACAAAAATTTTACAAGTTGCGTTAAAATCACCCCTAGCGATGAAACGCAACACTTTTGTAATTGTTGAAACCGAGATTAATATGCTAAATAGGTCAATTACGGCCGAGAAAACCGAGGAATTCGCTCCTGCTGACCTGCAAGACCTGCTAGACTGCACCGATAGCTTTGTTAACCGTCACATTGGACCGACGGAGACGGAAATCGAGAAAATGCTGGCGGTTTTGGGTGTTGCTACCGTGGAGGAATTAATCGCTCAAACGGTCCCCGCAGCAATTCGTTTACAAAAAAGCCTTAATCTAGCACCTGCCTTGAGTGAATACGCCGCTCTTGCCCAATTAAAAGCTATTGCCTCCAAAAATCAGGTATTTCGCTCCTTTATTGGCATGGGCTACCATGACTGTATCACCCCGCCGGTAATTCTCCGCAACATCTTAGAAAATCCGGGTTGGTACACCGCCTATACTCCCTATCAAGCGGAAATCGCCCAAGGACGCTTAGAAGCTCTCTTAAACTTCCAAACTCTCATCACTAGCTTAACCGGTCTGGAAATTGCTAACGCTTCCCTCCTCGATGAAGGAACAGCAGCTGCGGAAGCGATGAGTATGAGTTATGGACTGTGTAAAACTAAAGCCAATGCTTTCTTTATCTCTAGTAGTTGCCATCCCCAAACGATTGAAGTTGTTAAAACCAGAGCGATTCCTTTAGGTATTGACATTATTATCGATGATCATCGTCTCTTTGACTTTCAAACGCCGATTTTTGGCGCATTATTACAATATCCAGCCACCGATGGCGTAATTTATGACTATCGGGAATTTATCGCCAAAGCGCAGGAAAATGGGGCTTTAGTCACCGTTGCCGCCGATATTCTCAGTTTAGCCCTGTTGACTCCCCCGGGCGAATTGGGGGCTGATATTGCCGTGGGTAGCAGTCAACGCTTTGGGGTTCCCTTGGGTTATGGGGGTCCCCATGCCGCTTATTTTGCCACCAAAGATGCCTATAAACGCAGCATTCCGGGGCGCATTGTCGGGGTATCGAAGGATAGTCAGGGTAAACCCGCACTGCGTTTAGCTTTGCAAACCCGCGAACAACATATCCGCCGGGATAAAGCCACCAGTAATATTTGTACCGCACAGGTGTTACTAGCGGTGATTGCTTCCATGTACGCGGTGTATCACGGACCGGAAGGAATCAAGAAAATCGCCCAAAGAGTGCAGAAATTAACCGCTTTATTGGCAACTGGTTTAAAACAGTTGGGTTATCAAGTGGGGAAAGAACCGTGCTTCGATACGCTCAAAGTTACGGTATCCACGGGAGTTAAGGCTCTCCTCGCCAAGGCAAAAACCCATAAGATTAATCTGCGTTATTTTGATGAGAATAATCTAGGAATTAGTGTCGATGAAACCACCAGTCTCAGGGATGTGTGGGATTTATGGCAAATTTTTGCCCCCACCGAGGAATTACCCTTTACCGCGGCGGAATTAGTCGAGAAAATTAGTCTAGAATTACCCGCTAATTTAACCCGTACCAGTGCCTATCTTACCGAGCCGGTGTTCAATCGTTACCACTCGGAAACGGAATTACTCAGATATCTGCACCGTCTGGAAACAAAGGATTTAGCCTTAAATACTTCCATGATTCCCCTCGGTTCCTGTACGATGAAACTCAATGCCGTAGCGGAGATGATTCCAGTAACTTGGGCAGAATTCGGCAAATTACACCCTTTTGCCCCGATTGACCAAGCAGAAGGCTATCAACTTCTCTTTCAACAGTTAGAAACTTGGTTAGGGGAAATTACCGGGTTTGATGGCATTTCCCTACAACCGAACGCCGGTTCTCAGGGAGAGTATGCCGGTTTACAGGTAATCCGAGCCTACCATGAAAGTCGCGGTCAAGGTCATCGTCAGATTTGCTTAATTCCTGAGTCCGCTCACGGGACTAATCCTGCCAGCGCTGTTATGTGTGGTATGAAAGTAGTGGCGGTTAATTGTGATTCTCGGGGCAATATTGATATTGATGACCTGAAAACTAAGGCCCAGAAGCATCAGGATAATCTAGCGGCTTTGATGGTGACGTATCCTTCCACTCACGGCGTTTTTGAACAGGGAATTAGCGAAATTTGTGCCTTGATTCATCAATACGGTGGTCAAGTGTATATGGATGGCGCGAATATGAATGCTCAGGTGGGTTTATGTCGTCCGGCGGATTTTGGCGCTGATGTCTGTCACTTGAATCTCCATAAAACTTTCTGTATTCCCCACGGTGGGGGGGGACCCGGCATGGGACCAATCGGAGTAAAATCCCATTTAGTGCCTTTTCTGCCCGATGTTTCCCTGGTTTTGGCGAAATTATCCCCAGAAACCGCTAACGGTAAGCATCAGGACTCGATTGGGGCAATTTCGGCCGCGCCTTGGGGTAGTGCCAGCATTTTGGTGATTTCTTGGATGTATATCGCTATGATGGGGGCAGCAGGCTTGAAAAAAGCGACAGAAGTGGCAATTTTGAACGCTAATTATATGGCTTTTCGTCTGGAGTCGGCCTATCCGGTGTTATTTAAGGGTAGCGCGGGAACGGTTGCCCACGAGTGCGTGATTGATTTACGTCCCCTGAAAAAACAGGCCGGCATCGAGGTGGAAGATGTGGCAAAACGCTTGATGGATTTCGGTTTCCACGCGCCGACGGTTTCTTGGCCCGTGGCGGGTACAATGATGGTGGAACCCACGGAAAGCGAATCTTTGGGCGAATTAGACCGTTTTTGTGAAGCTTTGTTAACTATCTATCAAGAGGTACAAGCGATCGCTAATGGTAGCATGGATATCCACGATAATCCCTTGAAAAATGCCCCCCACACAGCCGCAGTTTTAACTGCCGATGATTGGAGTCGTCCCTATTCCCGTCAACAGGCAGCTTACCCGCTTTCTTGGCTAAAAGATTATAAATTCTGGCCGGTAGTGGGACGGGTTGATAATGCTTACGGGGACAGAAATCTGGTTTGTTCCTGTGAGGGTATGGACGCTTATAAGTAATCGTAATTCCTTGATAATATTTGGTGGGGTAGTGGCAAATTACCCCGCTTTTTTCTGGTTTTTCGGAACTTGATCCGTAAAATTAAGTACCTCTCGTGCCACTCGCTCACAACTGCCTACTGTTCCTAAACCGGCCTTGGTTTCTGCGTATTCATCTAACATTTTTTGCCGACGTTGCTGATTTAATAATAAATCTAGACATTCCTGCATAATTCTCTCCGGGTTAGCTTCCTCTTGTAATAATTCGGGAACAATTTCTCGCATTAAAACTAAATTTACCGGTGAGACAAATGGTACAGAAAACTTCATAATATTGCGGGCAATCCAAGCAGTCACTGCACTTAAACGGTAAACCACCACCTGCGGCACATTTAACAAAGCAATTTCGAGATTAACTGTACCAGACTTAGCCACAGCCAGATCGGCTGCGGCAATCGCTTCTAAAGTCTGATCTCGTTCCATAATCACCGCATTTAATCCATATTTCTCTACTAATTCTCGCATTTTTGGTTCGTATAAAGCTAAGGGAACGGGAATTAAAAACTTAATATCGGGAATTTTTTCCTGTAATTTTTTAGCAGCAGCGCACACCGTCGGCACGAGATATTTAAACTCCTGTTGACGGGAAGCGGGTAACAAAGCGACCACCGTTTCTTCGGTTTTTATTGCCCATTTTTGCCGCATTTCTTGGCGATTGGGAGCATTTGCCATACGATCAACTAAAGGATGTCCCACCCAAGTTACCGGTAAACCTTTTGTTTCAAAAAAACGAGCTTCGGCAGGAAAAATTGCCAATAATTTATCCGTGACGGCGATTAATTTTTCCGTATTAAATAACTTTTCTGCTGTGGCCCTTAGTTTAGCTGAGGGGATATTTTCTTCCGACCAAATCCACACCTGTGGGGCAATATAATAAATAATTGGGACATCGGGAATAATTTTTTTAGCCGACTGACCGATCGCCACATTTGCCCCCACATAATCAATTAAAATAATCAGATCGGGAGGATGATCTCTAAAAAACTCTTTTGCTCGTTTTTGTAGTTGTAAAGTTGGCCAAATAAAGGGGATAGATTCAATTAATCCCATGGCAGCCAGTCGAGTGGTTTTACCCAACATTTTTGCTCCGGCTAACTCCATGCGATCGCCACCTAAGGCAAAAATTTCTAACTCAATTTCCTGGGTTTTAGCTAGTTTAAAAAGGGATTCAATCAGCATGGCTGCCTGTAAATCACCCGATACCTCACCCGTGCTAATAAATATACGCATTTGGATAATTATTTGATAATAAAAGAATTCAGGAGTCAGGAGTCGGTCGTCAGGAGTCGGGAGATAGGAGTCGGTCGTCAGGAGTCGGTCGTCAGGAGATAGGAGATAGGAGATAGGATTCAGGAGATTATTTTTATTTATTCTTCCCACTTCCCACTTCCCACTTCCCACTTTCAAGTCAGGAGATTATTTTTATTTATTCTTCCCACTTCCTCCCGCAACGCGCACGCAGTGACCACCCCACACCCCACTTCCCCACTTCCCCACTTCCCCACTTCCCCATCACCCCACTCCCTGTTCCTCAATCAATAAATTATTTCCCCGGAATTAAACCGCGGCGTTTTTCTCCCGTGGTAGAGGATTGTAAAAATTGACAGAGATGTTGAACATGGGGGTTATCGGTTAAGAGAGAAACTTGTTCTAAAGCCTCCTGAAGATTTATATTAGAACGATAGATAATCCGAAAAGCTTTTTTCAGTAAAGCTAGATCTTCATCGGTAAAACCTGCTCTTTGTAAACCGACTAAATTAAGAGTTCGCACCCGACAGGGATTGCCTTCCACTAAAGTAAAAGGGGGAACATCGCGATCAATACGACTCATTCCTCCTAACATGGCCATTTTGCCAATATGAACAAATTGATGTACTCCTAAAACCCCCCCGATAACTGCTTTTGATTCGATCTGGACATGACCTGCCAAAGCGACACTATTAGCGATAATAATGTTATCTTGCAAAATACAATTATGGGCAACGTGAACATAGGCCATTAATAAATTATTACTGCCAATTTGGGTAACTTCTCCCGTATCCGTGGCGCGATTAATCGTGACAAACTCCCGAATTTGGTTATGATCACCAATTTCTACGCTACTTTCGCCACCTTTATACTTTAAATCCTGTGGTTCATTACCAATAACAGCCCCGGAAAAAATATGATTACCCTTGCCAATTTTGGTCGGACCCTCAATGACCACATGGGCATCAATAATTGTATCAGCTTCAATTTCCACATTGGCCCCGATCACAGCATAGGGACCAACTTTAACCTTGGGAGCAAGTTTTGCCGACGGATGGATAACCGCAGTGGGGTGAATTAACGTATTCAAAGGGAAGTCTCCCGCGCTCAACTTCGTCACTGTATGAATCATGGTATAGCTTATCCTATATTGGACAGATTGTGATCAAGATTGATAGCGGTTGCTTGCGGAGGGGACGACTTTAATGGGGAACCAGAACCCGATAAACTATTAACCAGATTCTCTTGATTCCCCCGTCCCTCCCATCCTGATAAAAAATATATGAGCAATAATAGACCTAAAATTATAGTCTTAGATGACGACCCGACAGGTTCCCAAACAGTCCATAGTTGTCTGTTATTGATGCGGTGGGATGAAGATACTCTCCGCTTGGGATTGGCAGATAATGCGCCAATTTTCTTTGTTTTGACGAATACTCGCGCTTTAACCCCCGAAAAAGCCGAGTCTGTCACGCGAGAAGTCTGTCATAACCTGAAAACTGCCTTAACTAAAGAGGGAATCGAGGATTTTTTGGTGGTTAGTCGTTCCGATTCTACCCTGCGCGGGCATTATCCGATCGAAACTGATGTTATTGCCGAAGAATTGGGCGGTTTTGATGCACATTTCCTGATTCCAGCCTTTTTTGAGGGGGGGAGAATCACTCGCGATAGTATTCACTATTTAATCATCGATGGCGTTCCCACTCCCGTCCACGAGACGGAATTCGCTCGCGATTCGGTTTTTGCCTATCATTACAGTTATCTGCCGGATTATGTGGAGGAGAAAACGAAAGGTAAAATTAAAGCAGATGATGTAGAGAGATTTTTACTGGCAGATATCCGTCAAGGTAGTTTAGAACGACTGCAAAAGCTCGAAAATAATCAATGTGGGGTGGTAGATGGGGAAACTCAAGCGGATCTCGATCGCTTTGCTGAAGATATTTTAACCGCCGCAGGGGCCGGAAAAAAATTTTTCTTCCGTAGTGCCGCCAGTATTTTAACTTCTTTGGCTAATTTAGGAACTCAACCGATCGCTTCCGAATCTATGGGTAAGTATAAGCCCACGGGGGAAGCCGGGGCAATTATCGTCGGTTCCCACGTCAAAAAAACTACCCAACAATTAGATGAACTGCTTCAACAACCCAACACCGTCGCAGTCGAAATCGATGTGACGACATTGCGCGATCGTCCTGACCAACGAGATCAACTCCTAGCACAAGTTCTGGAAAAAGTCAAGCTTATTCACAAAAACAAACAAACCCCCGTTATCTATACCAGTCGGCAAGAGTTAACCTTTGCCTCTGTGCAGAAACGTCTTGATTTTGGGGTTGCCGTCTCCACCCTGTTAATGGACATTGTTAAGGGTTTACCAGGTGACATCAGTTTTTTAATCAGTAAAGGCGGAATTACCTCCAATGATGTCTTAAGTACGGGTTTAAGCCTGCAATCAGCCCGTTTACTCGGTCAGATTCTCCCCGGTGTCTCCATGGTTTGCACAGAAGCCGATCATCCCCTCTTTCCTAATTTACCTGTGGTTCTTTTCCCGGGTAACGTCGGTGATGTCCAAGCTTTAGCCACAGTTTATCAACGTTTGTGCCAATAGGAGGCAATCAGTTATCAGTGATCAGTTATCAGTTATCAGTGAGCAGATGTGAGTTTTCAGTTCACTGATAACTGAAAAAAGCTCCCCAATTCATAATTTATAATTCATAATTCATAATTATTCCCACTGCTGCTGGCTGCTCAAGGTTCATAATGAAAGAAACATCTATACTGATAGCCGGTTAATTTTTTTGACATCCTCACCGCCGTAAACGGACGGTGATTCCCAAACCTCACGATTTAGGTTTCTGCTTCTTTCCCTTGCGGGGTTCCGCACCTGCCTTAACAGATTTACTCTGTTCTGGTCTTATGGTCGCTCTACAGACTGAC
>NZ_JADBTF010000018.1:0-4972 GCF_020246295.1 Microcystis sp. M090S1
CAAAAGTACCAGATATGGGAGTGATCAGGGGTAAATTCCGGGACTTTTTCCCTGAAAATTAGGTAATTGACCCCCTCAAAATCGGTAAAACCCCACACCCCACACCCCCCACCCTACACCCTACACCCTACACCCTACACCCTACACCCTACACCCTGCCCCTAGGAAAAACTTTTTCAGCAGACCCTAATTATGCAAGAGTTCTAGTCTTTAGTCAGAAGATTTACTATCAGAGCAGCACAAGGCTGACGTTTAGGGGCTGGCTGCGATAGGATGAAAAAGTGCTAGATAAAAACTCCTCTCCCTTCTGGTCCTTAGTTGCGGGTCACTGGTTCAAGCTCATCTGTGGAGCCAGTTACCAGGATTTGCCCACGATTCGCAACCTCGCTTTGACCTATACTATCGCCGGGGCCGATTGTATTGATGTGGCCGCCGACCGGGCTGTGATTGTTGCGGCCAAAGAAGGCATCGAAACCGCTGAAAAAATCGCTGGATTATCTCCCAATCGACGACCTTGGTTAATGGTCAGTCTCAATGACGGGGAAGATCCCCACTTTCGTAAAGCTATCTTTAACCCGCAACTCTGTCCGGTCGATTGTCCCCGTCCCTGCGAAAAAATCTGTCCCGCTTATGCTATCGATAGGGGAGGAGTGATCGAACAGCGCTGTTATGGTTGCGGTCGCTGCTTACCCGTTTGTCCCCGGCAAATAATCGAGACAAAATCCCGTGTCTGTCAACCCCAAGAAATTATCCCCTTAATTATCGAAATGGGAGTCGATGCGATCGAAATTCATACCCAAGTCGGTCATGGAGAGGAATTTGCTCGACTCTGGCAAGCGATCGCAACTGTCAGTAAAAACCTAAAAATCCTCGCCATAAGTTGCCAAGATCATGAATATATCATTGATTACCTCCACTATCTGCGAGAAACTATTTCACCCCTAAGCTGTCCTCTGATTTGGCAGACTGACGGCCGACCGATGAGCGGCGATATCGGCAAAGGAACCACCCACCCGGCCATTAACATGGCCAAAAAAGTCCTCTGTGCCAATCTAGCCGGATTTGTGCAGTTAGCTGGGGGAACCAATGACCATACCGTGACCAAATTACAGCAACTGGGACTGAGAGAAAAAATCGCTGGTATTGCCTATGGAAGTTACGCCCGTTCATTGATTTTGCCAATTTTAGAGCATTTAGACCAGCCTAACCTTGAAAATGACCCCCAAGCCCACCAAGAAGCCGTTAAAGCCGCTTCTATTCTCGTTGCTCAATTGAAAGCCTAGCCTTGGTCAAAAAACTATAATATTTTTTTAATTGACAACTAACCCATAAATGTGTTAGACCCCAAGAAAATCTTGGAAATAAAAACAGCCAATTATCGCCAAAACCTTTTACTATTAATGCCAGAAACCCTACCCTCCTCTCGGATGCCAGTTACCGACGATTTAAACAAACTCTTGGCAATTCTACCCGCGCGGATTCGCGGCAAAATCGAGGAACACCCGCGGCAGCATCAACTGATCGAAGTAGTTATGGATTTGGGACGCATACCAGAAGCGCGTTTTCCCGATGGGGCGATCGATCTGGGGGACGAACCGATCTCAAAAGAAGAAATCCAGTATTCGATCGCCCGGGTGGGCAGTTTTAGCGGCGATAATCGCGCCGGGATTGAACGCACCCTGCACCGCATCAGTGCCATTCGCAATCGAGACGGGGAAATTATCGGTTTAACCTGTCGTATCGGTCGGGCCGTTTTCGGTACGATCACCCTGATTAACGACCTAGTGGAAACGGGTAAATCCCTGCTGCTGCTCGGTCGTCCGGGGGTAGGGAAAACCACCGCTCTCCGGGAAATAGCCCGAGTTTTAGCCGACGACCTCAATAAACGGGTAGTGATTATCGACACCTCCAACGAAATCGCCGGGGATGGAGATATTCCCCATCCGGCCATCGGTCGCGCTCGTCGGATGCAGGTGGCCCGTCCGGAATTGCAGCATCAAGTCATGATCGAAGCGGTGGAAAACCATATGCCAGAGGTGATCGTGATCGATGAGATCGGTACGGAATTAGAAGCTCTGGCCGCTCGCACGATCGCTGAACGCGGGGTGCAGTTAGTGGGAACCGCCCACGGCAATCAATTGGAAAATTTAATTAAAAATCCGACTTTATCGGATTTAGTCGGGGGAATTCAGGCAGTAACTCTCGGAGACGAAGAAGCGCGCCGCCGGGGTTCCCAAAAAACCGTTTTAGAACGCAAAGCACCGCCCACCTTTGACATTGCCATCGAAATGTTGGAACGTCAGCGCTGGGTCATCCACGAAGACGTATCCACCACTATCGACCAACTGCTGCGGGGACGGGAAGCAATTGCCCAAATCCGTTGGGTAGATGAGGAGGGAAAAGTACAGGTCACTCAGGAAGAACCAAAACCGGAAAACCTCACCCCTTTGCGTCGCAATTATCTGCCGGAAATGGATAAACCCAAGGGATGGCGGGCCGATGGCCGGATGACTCCCGTGTCCCGTTTCGGTGCAGGCGGACTCAACCGGGAAAACGATTTCGATCGCCTCCTCGAACAATCCTGGCTGCAGGAAGAACCGGAAACGGAAAAAGTCCGCGTCCCCGGTCCCAATGGCGAAGATTGGCCGGTTTATGTCTATCCCTACGGAGTCAGTCGCGCCCCGATCGAACAGGTAGTACAGGCCCTAGATTTGCCGATCGTTTTGACCAAAGATTTACAGGAGGCCGACGCAGTGCTGGCCCTGCGTTCCCACGTTAAAAATCAGTCAAAATTGCGGCAAATTGCCAAAGTAAGACAAATTCCCATCCACGGCATCAAATCCAATACCCTGCCCCAAATTTCTCGCGGTTTAAAGCGGATTTTGGGCATTGATGACCCGATGAATCAGGAAGGTGCGGATATGCGTTTATTTGCCCGCAGCGGTAGCGATGACGAGATCGAAGCTTTGGAGGAGGCCCGGTTAGCGGTGGAACAAATCGTTATTCCCACCGGCCAACCGGTGGAGTTACTGCCGCGATCGGCGAAAGTGCGGAAAATGCAGCACGAATTAGTGGAACATTACCGTCTCCAATCCGATAGCTTCGGAGAGGAACCGAATCGCCGTATTCGCATCTATCCAGCTTAGGAGTCGGGAATTTGCAGCGACGCACGCTCATCATTCTAGGTACAGGAACGGCGATCGGTGCGGTGGCCCTCCGGATTATCCATCGTCCCCAATCGGCGGCGGAATTGCGCACCAAAATGCCCCTAGCTGAAAGAATTAAGCTCTGTCTCGATCTGGCTAAGATTAAACTAGCGACCACGATCGATTATCTCGATAGTTATGCCCGTCGGGGCATTCTCTATCCCTATCTTACCCATCCAGAGCCATCGGGTTTTACTTTCTTCAATTGGCTACGGAGGGGGAATAGTCCCACCCGCGGCACTTGGAAGTTGGCAAAGGCCAATTTTTGGGCGGCAGGGGCTTTTCCTGCTTTATTATGGAAAATTGCTGACTTAGAATCAAACCCTATGGATGCGGGATTTTGGTCAGCTGCCGCGAAAAAATGGAGCGATCCCTTAAAAGAAACCAGTTTGAAGAACAAAGACATCGCTCTTAATAATGTACTGGTGTTTGCTCCTTGGTTTGAGTCGGGACAGGGTCAGGAAAAACAGACAGCTTTAGAGATAACTTTACGGGGGGCCAGACAACTAGCGCAACCTTTTCAGGATGGTAAAGGGAGTTATCACACCGATATCGGTACTTTTGGCTGGTTACGCAAGGCCGATCGCACCGATCAGCAAGAACATTGGCACGTTTTTATGGACCATACAATCAATATAGAACAACTGCTCTGGGCAGGTCTCCACAATCCTGACCCCAAGGAAGCAAAAGATTGGCAAGAAAAGGCCCTTTCCCACATCCGCACCATTAGCCGCACTTTTGGGGCTAACCGTCGCCCGGGTAAAACGGGGACTTGGCAAAGAGGGTATTTTGATCAAAATGTCAACTCTCCCACCTATAGAAATTTCTTATTTAATGAGGGAAAACAGGGCTGGCGCGATGATAGCACTTGGTCCCGGGGTCAAGCTTGGTTTATTTATAGTGCCACGACGGCCTATATTTACACCAGCGATCCAGAAATGTTAACCATTGCCAAGGATGCCATTAATTATTATCTGGAAAATTTGCCCGATCGCTGGCCCGATGGACAAAGACGCGCCGGAGATTTTATCCCCCCCTGGGACTTTGATTATGCCCTGCAAAAAAATGCCGCTACGGAAAAGGATTCTTCAGCAGCGGCGATCGCTGTGGCGGGGATGATTCGCTTATTAAAAGCTTTACCCAGCAGTGATCCTAGTTATGGAACCTATCGAGAGGCGATCGATAATACTCTCTTGAATTTGACTTCTTTTCAGTATTTTCCCGACGAAACCGCCCCAGAGATGAGTCTATTGCGTCATGGTTGTTATCATCATCCCGCCGCGATTCAACCCAGCCAAATCTATGATACGGGTTTAATTTGGGGAGACTTCTTTTTTATCAATGCTTTAGCTGAATACCAAGATTTACCCGATACTTAATGGTTCTCTTGGTGGTGGTGATTCAGCGGCTTAACGCTTTACTTTCTTGACTACTGATTATTTGAAGGCTGATGGCTTTAAATAGGGTTTGCGGCAAAAAGTTTGTTGGTGGGGTTAGGAGTCGGTCGTCAGGAGCCGGTCGTCGGTCGTTTCAGGCTTTGTTGCCCTCTCTTTTTGTACCAATGTGTGTACTATGAGAAGGATAATGCAAGGTTTTTGAGAGTCCCAATCCGATATTCTTGCTCTAACATCGGATTTTAACAGGTCAAAAGCCTTATTTTAAAAGGGTTTTACCATTATTCAGCAAACCCTAACTAAAGGAGTCAAGTCTTTGACTCCTTTTTTTGTTAATTATTAGCTCTCCTGCAAACGTGAGACTAATACCAA
>NZ_JADBTF010000180.1:0-8995 GCF_020246295.1 Microcystis sp. M090S1
AATAACTCTGTTTTGCCAACACCCTGATTATCCATCCAATAACGCAGGACTTTATTCCGAACAAATTGGGTTGTCCGTATTGCTTCATTAATGGCTTCTATTTGATTAGGTTTTGGCTTGACTTTGTATTCTAGTACAAACATCTTGACACTGCTCGATCGAGTATCAATATCTTAGCACAAAATTCTTTAAGTTGACAATATATATTTAAGTGGAGGACGGGGCTTGTACCCAAATTTTCGGTCAATTCAACGAATCTTGTGCTAATACTAAATCCGGTTATTAAAAACTGATTATTTATTCTCCGTTTTGCCTCTTGCCTCTTGCATGAGTGCCTGTCCTCATAAGTAGCCTATACTCAACGGATTTAGTATGAGAACCCCCCAGCCGCAGTTCGATCGAAAGTCCTTCCCAGGCGAGAATAGTTTCAGGGAAAATCTTTCTTGCCTCTTCCCCAATGCGATCGAGAAAATCGTCATTATGGGCCGGATCGTGATGAAATAGAACTAACTGCTTAACTTGCGCTGCTTGAGCGATTTTGACTGCCTGCTGCCAAGTGGAATGGCCCCAACCCACCTTAGGAAAATTAGGATCGTTGTATTCCTCATCGGTGTAGGTAGCATCAATAATCATTACATCCGCTTGCCAGGCCAAAGCCAGAACGTTATCATCAAGGCGATCAGGAAAATGTTCGGTATCGGTAATATATGCTGCCGATAAACCCTGCCAATTTACCCGATAACCCACCGCTTCTCCTGGATGATTTAAAGGACGGGTTTCGACGGTGACATCCCCACAGTGGAGGGTTTCGCCCATTTCTAGATTATAAAATTCTAAATCGGCCCGCATAATCTGCAAAGGCACGGGAAAATTGGGATGTGACATCTGATCGTGTAATTTTTGCTTGATGGTTGCCCCGTTGGGGGAGGGAACCGCGTAGATTTTAAAAGTATTGCCCCTGATAAAAGCGGGGATAAAAAAAGGAAAACCCTGAATATGATCCCAATGGGAGTGGCTGAACAATAAATGGGCTTTCGCTGGACTTTCTGCCATCAAAGACTGTCCTAGGGCGCGTAACCCCGTACCACCGTCAAAGATTAATCTTTCTCTACCGACTTGCATCTCTACACAGGAAGTATTACCACCATAACGCACGGTTTCCGAACCAGGACAGGGAATACTCCCCCGTACTCCCCAAAATTTGATCTGGAAGCGGTTGTCGGGCATATCAGAAGTTCCTCTACTTGTGCTGATGGGCTAATAGTTAGATTAGCACTCTTCCACAATATGAGTCCGTGGCCTGGTGACAAGCGCGATAATTTATGATAAGGAAAAGGATTATAGTTTTCGGGAAAGCAAGGTATGGATTTACAGAAATTCTTAGAAAAACTGCCTCAACAGTATCAGGATTGGGGATCGGCTTTAATGTCGCCTATTTCCGAGCAATTAACCCTTTTAAGCCAAAAACCCGCCTCCTATCCCGATCGCAATCTCTTTCCCCTACTCAATTTAGCCGTTGCCTGTCTGCAACCGGACGAGGTTTACTGTCAAGTGGGTTGTTTTCGTCGCGGTAGTTTAGTCGCCGCTTTCTGCGATAATAGCGATCGCTACGGTTATGGCGTAGAAGCTTTTTTTAAATACGATCCATCGGGAGAAAGACTAACTATATTATCTCAGGATTTGGAGGATTTTCAACTATCAGAACAGATATTTTTAAGCGATCAAGAAACGGAACCCTTTTTCGATGATCTCGAAGAATTAAACAGTGAAGAAAAGCTGGGAGTTTATTACTACGATGCTGCCGAAGACTATCGATCACTTTTGATCTCCTTACTTTTAGCCAAAAAATTCTGGTCTGATTCCGCTTTAATTATGATCAATAAATGTCAGCATCCTGCTCTCCAACAGGCCATAAAAGATTTTATTAAAACCCATCCCCAAGCCCAGATAATTTTAGATGATCAAGTCGCTAATCACGGTTTGCTTGGTTTCAAAAATATTTGTTTATTAGCTTGGAATGCTCCCCCGGAGATAACAGCGCTAAAATCCCCGAAAAAACTGGTTTTAAATGTGGGTTGTGGTCCCTATAATCCCGAAGCTTTACCCCAACTATTCCGCGATGGCAATTGGCAAGAAATTCGCCTCGATATCAATACTGCTGTTAACCCTGATATTTTAGGAACTATTACCGATTTAAGTGCCGTTCCCGATAACTCCGTCGATGCGGTTTTTTCTAGTCATAATCTAGAACATATTTATCATTACGAAGTTCCCATCGCCCTAGAGGAATTTAAACGCATTCTTAAACCCGAAGGCTTTTTGATGATCGTGGTTCCCGATATGCAAACTGCCGCCGAATTTGTCGCTAGAGGCGATATGGAAAATGAACCTTTATATATTTCTCCCGGTGGTCCCGTGCGCGCTTTGTGGATGTTTTACGGCATGGGAACCGAAGTGCCTGGGATGCCCTATATGGCTCATAAAACTGGTTTTACCTCTCAAAATCTCAACCGGAAATTACAAGAAGCAAATTTTGCCAGAGTCGAGGTAATTCGGACGGAATTTGAGTTAGTTGCTTTTGGGTATAAATCAGAGATTGGGGATAGGGAAATGGGGAAATAGGGGGATAGGGAAATGGGGGGATAGGGAAATAGGGGGATAGGGAAATGGGGAAATGGGGAAATTTTAACTAATCCCTCAAAACCCCAAAACCCTAAAACCCCAAAACCCTAAAACCCAACACCCAACACTCATGTTTACTTCACGGAAGCAGAGGAAAGATTAGCAAAAATTGCGCGCACTTGTGGGGCGATTCTTTCCCTTTGATTGATTAAATAAATACTAACGAGGGTTAAAGATACCCCCACCCATTGCAATACACTTAACATCTCACCGAGGAATAAATTCCCGAAAGTGAGGGCAAAAACCGGAGTTAAAAAAGTTAAAGAACTTAAACTGGTTAAATTGCCCTTGGCGGCTAAATAAAAGAATATTCCGTATGCGATCGCACTACCAAAAATAGTGGCATAACTTAAAGCTAACCAACCATTCAAATCTATATTCTGCCATTGATGGGATTCTCTGAAACCTGAAGCTAAAAATAGGGGCAATCCTCCTAAAATCATGTGCCATCCCGTGGCGCTGACGGGATCCGCATGACGACAGACAAACCGGATTAAGACTGTTCCCACCGCCATGGATAGGGAAGCCAAAAGCATGAGCATTTCGCCGCTATTTAGTAATTCCTGCCAGCTAAAGTCAATATTTAGCCCTTTTTGTCCAAAAAAGTCATAAAACCATTGATCGGGCAAGCCAATTAAACTAATTCCCCCAATCCCTAAACCCAATCCCAACCATCCCCAGACACCGATAACTTCTTTAAATAGCCAACTCGACATTAAAGCCACCGCTAGGGGTTGGGAGTCAATAATTACCGATCCTAACCCCGCCCCGGTGCGATTTAATCCCAATGCCAGAAAACCTTGAAAAAGAGTGGCATCCATCAGAGCAAAAAGGGCAATCCATAGCCACGCTTGCAGGGTTTTGGGCTGAGGACGACCTAAAAACCAAGCTACCATTAAAACTAACATTCCGGCGGGGACAAGGCGAATTCCCGCCATAAATAGGGGGGTGGTGTGGGGGATAACACCCTTCATCGCTACCATCGATGTTCCCCAGAGAAAAAACGGTGAGATAAGTAAGAGGGGCGAGGATTTCTTTAAATCTAGGTTTTCCATAGGTAGCGATCGAGTTTTGTAGATAACAAATTTCCCTAATTGTATAGTAGAGACTGGAGATCGGCTCTTAATTCTCTTGACTTTCTCCTAACTGATTTTCCTCTAAAGCTGTTATTTGTTTTTCTTCGCTCGATCCGATCCAGATCGCGATCATCCCAGCGATAGGAATGGAGAGAAAAACCCCTAATAATCCCGCAATTCTTTCGCCGATAAAGAGGGATAAAAATAAAATTACTGGGTTTAATTCTAGGGCATTGCCCATAACTTTAGGGCGAATAATATTATCTTGAATTTGCACCAAGACAACACAGACGATAAAAGCTTTAACCGCAACTGCTGGTCCCTGGGAGGTAAAAGTCAAGATAGTTACCAACAAAATGCCCAGGGTTGCCCCGATACCCGGGATAGCATCGATAATCCCGAGAATACCCGCTAAAATTAGCGCGTATTTGATTCCTAATACCGAAAAACTCAAGAAACTCGTCACCGATAAAAAGAGCATTAACAACAGTTGCCCGCGAATAAATCCCAGAAAACTTTGTCGAAAAGACTTGGCAAAACGCTCCCGGTATGCTAGGGGGAGAAGTTGCAAAAAACCTCGCCAGAGTTTATCACCGTCGATGAGCATATAAACACTGATCACCGCCCCGAAAATGCCCGTAAAGACGCTGGAAAAAACTCCCTGTACGATCGATAAACCCGTGGCTAAACCGGTTTGTAGGCTTCCCACCATTTTATTCAAATCTAATCGATCGAGAAAGTCTTGAAAGGGTAAAAAATCTTTTTGACTCAGGGCATCGGTAAGATTGAATAGTAGTCCTCTCCCCTGATTAACTGCTTCTAATCCTATGCCTGTGACTAATCCAAATAGGAGGATAAAAGCTGCTAGGGTGGTAATAGCAATGGCTAGTCCTCTCGGTAGATAACGGGATAACCAAACCACAGGATAATTTAATAGGGCGGCCAGAATCGCTGAACCAGTAAAAATAGCGATCATCCCGTAGAAATAGTTAATTAAGATAATCAGACTCCAGCCACAGCCAAATAATAATAGATAGCGCACTAGAATCGAGTTATTCAGAGTTTTCCAAAAGGAGCTAGAAGGGGGCATAAATAAAGCTAGAAATAGGATTTTAGCATTTAGAATTGTTTTAACAAAGCTTCCCGCATGACCGAGACGGGGACGGGTTGACCTAACCAGATTTCTAGCGCGATCGCTCCCTGATTAACTAACATTTCTAACCCATCAATAATTCTGATCCCTCTAGTCCGGGCCAACCGGAGAAATTTGGTCGGCCGGGGATTATAAATTAGATCGTAGGCGATCGCCGATGGGGGTAAAAGGTCTAATAATTCTAACTCAACAGGGGATTGTTCGCCCTGGGGGGACATTCCGATCGGGGTAGAATTAATCAGGAGTTCTGTGGTGGATACCAGCCCCTCTAATTCGTCCCAGCTATGCACTTCTAGGAGGTCATAGAGGCTTGTATTCGCCCAACTTTCTTTAAAAGGATCTAATTTCTTTTGATTGCGTCCTACCACATGAATTTCGCCACAGCCCAACTGGGCGCAAGCCACCACTACCGCCCGGGCAGCGCCGCCATTGCCTAAAATAACTGGATTCACCCGACTCCAATCTTTGTCAAGGGATTTCAAGGGTGCGAGAAAGCCATCCACATCGGTATTCGTTCCCCGCCAACCGGTTTCCGTGCGCCAGACGGTATTAACTGCGCCTACTAGCCTTGCTTTCTCGGTAATTTGCGATAATAAGGGAATAATTGCTAATTTATGGGGAATTGTGACGCTAAAACCCTCTAGATCGATGGCGGACAAGCCAGCGATCGCAGTTGCTAAATTTTCTGGGGCGATAGGTAGGGGAAGATAGACATAATTTAGCCCCAAGGCATCGATAGCGGCATTGTGCATGAGGGGAGAAAGAGTATGGCCGATAGGATCGCCGATTACGCCTAATAACTTGGTTTTTCCGTTAATAATGGTCATAAAAAAAGGTGGGCCTTCCCCACCAAAGTTTGATCTCAAGGGTGGCCAATGCTCACCTTACTATACTATTTCTTGATTTCCCGGGCCATTTTCAGGAAAGGATTGATACTGTCATCGTTAGTGCGACGACCGTTATCATTAGTACCGTTACCGTTACCATTAGCCTCGGAAGTAGCCGATTTTGCCACAATACCGTTATCGGTGACTTTGCTGACTTCCATAGAGGAAATCTGTTTAATCGATTCGCCACCCTTTTTATTCGAGGCAGTTTTCGGGAAAGTACGTCGGATCGTGATCGGTGTCCGCATAAAGTCGATATCACCGAGAGTTTTAGCGTCATCGGGTTCCAAGTAAAAAGCCTCTTTCGGTTCCGGTGCGCTCAGATCCATCGGTTCATCGACGTATTTCGTCTTATTGCCAAACAGGCCAAAGAATCCAGCCATTTTCTCCCTCTCCTAAATAAATATATTTACCATAAATTGCTGCTGATTGTTAAATAATATCAATATTTATGACAAAAAGCTAGGTAGGGTGTGCTGAATAAGTCTGTTGGTGGGGTTAGTAGCCGGTCATCAGGAGACAGGAGACGGGAGACAGGAGATTATTTCTATTTATTCTTCCGACACCCCACACCCCATCACCCCATCACCCCATCACCCCATCACCCTACACCCCACACCCTACACCCTACACCCTACACCCCATCACCCCATCACCCTACACCCTACGCCCTACACCCTACACCCCACACCCCACACCCTACACCCTACACCCCAACCCCAATCAACGCTGTTCTAACCTACGACTGGCTAGGGACATAGAATAACAGAAAATCCAGTAAATAAAGGCCAAAAATAGATAAACCTCTGGATAATCGCCGATAAATTTCGGATTAGCTAAAACCGATCCTGCCATACCCAAGAGGTCCACCAGTCCCACGATCGCCAGTAGGGAAGTATCCTTAAATAAACTGATAAATTGACCAACAATAGCGGGAATGACCGCTTTTAAAGCTTGGGGTAGAACGATCAATAATAAAACGAAAATCGGTTTTAAACCCAAGGCTTTGGCCGCTTCAATTTGACCTTTGGGAATCGCTTGTAAACCACCGCGGACATTTTCGGCCAGATAGGCTGCTGCAAAAAGGGTAAATCCGGCGATCGCTCTGATCACTCGTTCTGGTCTGGTCCCGGCGGGTAAAATCAAGGGTAACATCACCTGGGCCATGAATAAAATTCCCAACAAAGGTAAACCGCGCAATAATTCGATATAGCCAATAGATAGCCAACGAATTGCCGGTAATTCACTCTGTCTCCCCAGGGCTAATAATACCCCCAAGGGGAAAGATAAAATCATACTGGCGATCGCTACTAATAAAGTTAAGATTAAACCACTGAGATCATCAAGGGGGATTGTCGTTAAAAATAATCCCCCCAATAGCAACCAAGCGATTAAAGGTAAAGTCAATAACCACATCAATCCCCACCAGCGTTGGAGAAAAGCGGGGCAATCGGGGAAGCGACCCCGGTTTAATTGCCAAGAAAACAGTGATAAAGCCGCAAGTATCGTTAAAATCAGCCAAATCCGCCATATTGACTGTTCTGGATAACGACCGACCACAAATAAACCGATATTTTCCGTCACTACAGCCCATTTTGCCTGATTTATCGCCCAATCGAGAAAACTGAAACCACCCCAGAGGCTGAGAAATAGACCTGCAAGGGTTAAGATGACGTTGTACCAAGTGTTAAAGAGATTTTTTCTTAACCAGAGTCCCATAAAATTCCCTAACCTCCACAGTGGTGATCATTGTACTTTTTCAGTACAATGGTGCTATTAGAAAAATTCAGACTAATTTTCGACCATGAACAGTTGCATTTTAATGGCTAAAATTGTCCGTCGTCCCGAATTACGTTATACCCAAGATAATCAAACTCCCTACGCTCAAATGTTAGTCGAGTTTTCTGCCAATCGTGCCGAGGCAACCCCGACTAATTTAAGGGCCGTAGCTTGGGGAAATTTGGCCTCAGAAGTCGCTCAGAATTATCATGAAGGTGATCAGGTAATTTTAGAAGGTCGTCTCTCCATGCAGACGATCGATCGTCCCGAAGGTTTTAAGGAAAAACGGGCCGAATTAGTCATTAGTCATCTCTATCATCTTGACGGCAGCATGAGTAGCGGTGAAATGACGGCCCCGACTCCGGAAAAAGTCGTACCAATCAATGCCCACAAATCGAATAAAACCGAGGTGGAAAAACCCGTCGCACCTGTCTCCACCGGGGATTTTGAATACGACGCATCCTATGAACTTTCTAATCCTTCCGCTTGGCAACCTAGCGACACATCGGTGGAGGAAAATTTAGACGATATTCCTTTCTAATCACCCCGACAGAATTAATGGCTCTTCTCGATTTTGTCTGATAATTTTTGCCTATGGAATCGTGAAATGCTGATCAGGCAAGACTTTAAGCACTATTTTGACGGATATTCTATCAGTATAGACCTCGTTTCCACACAGAAACCAGAAGAGCCAGTTCTTGCCTTCTAACCCCCTAACTCCCCACCATTGATACTTTTCTTTTGTTGAACGTAGCTCTGAAAATCGGCGAGGGTCAGTTCATCTAACCACTGGTGTCGCTCGGCGGTGTAATCGCCATGGCCGACTTCCAATTGTTGCAGGAAGCGGAGCATTCCCACCACCCCTAAAGAGTCAACTAAAGCTTGATATCCTTGTTTTCTCAGTTCAGCTAATTTCATTGCCATCCTCCTTTGACACTCCCATCGCTAAAAGCGAGGGATTCTCTACCATTACGTTAATTGGATCTCTATATTGTTGAGCTTTTCGCAGCAGCCTGTCATCGGTGGTCAGGAAAATATCAGCGCCCCCCGCTTCAGCAAAAGCCAGATGTAAGGCATCATAAAACTTAAAACCCAGTTGGGAGGTACGGAGTAGGGGCAATTCATGAATTGCCCCTACTGGCGATGGGCGTTTCCCTCGATACCATCCAACGGGCAGCTTCTACAGTAGCTTCTTGCCAAAATTCGGCATCAGTAGCAGGTACATCTGAATAATCTATATCAGAATCTTTCATCTGACCAAGGAGCTTTAATTGTTCCTCTCTCGACATAGTCATAATAAATAATCACCTAAGTAGGTAGGCGTTAAAAATCATCAGATCCCCCCGCCTATCGGCACCCCCCTTATCAAGGGGGGCAGGGGGGATCGAACCTAAAATCCATTTTTAATTTAATTATAA
>NZ_JADBTF010000181.1:0-22973 GCF_020246295.1 Microcystis sp. M090S1
GGGGTAAAATCGGAACGAGTAGGCTTTTTCCATGTCTCACATTTTAGCATATATTTCGTAAATGTGCTGATATTTAACAGTAAAGCCGTCGTAGAACGACGGGGTTTCAGACCCAAAATTTCCGATGAGGAAATAGGAGACTCCCAGACTCCGAGACAGGTTTTAGGTGTTGGGGGTTGGGGTTTTGGGGTTTTGGGGTTTTAGTTCAATTTCCCCACTTCCCACTTCCCACTTCCCCACTTCCCCACTTCCCCACTTCCCACTTCCCACTTCCCCACTTCCCACTTCCCACTCCCCCACTTCCCCACTTCCTCACTTCCCCACTTCCCGCTCCCACGAAACAAACCCTAGATATTTCGACAAAATTGCCATGCAGAAGAACTATAAGGAAAAATTCTGCTATATTATCTGCTAACTCTCTAGAAAACCCGATTAGTTTAATAATCTTTTCCGGGTATCTGAGAAAAAAAATAGTTCATCCCTTTAAAATATGGTTTTAGGGAGATAATTAGTGACTGTGTGAGGCAATTTGTGGTTAATAAGACGAAATCAAGGCTTAAAAGCGGACAATCAAGCAAATTAGCGGCTAAACCTGTGAAAAAGCGGCGATTGTCCGGTAAATGGTTCCTGACAGCCCTAGGCTTAACTGGCTGCGCCCTAGTTTCCGCTACGGCGGGGGCTATGTTGGCTGTGTCTCTCTCCTCCACACCTTTGCGACAAGCTGCTCTTAGTCCCCAAGAAGCCGCCGCTTTTAACAATCAGCAGGCGATATCCTATCAAAATCTGCAACTTCCCGCCCTCAACCGCCCCGTTAATATTCTGGTAGTTGGCGCGAAAGTGTTGACATCCGATGTCAAGGAGGCACAAACCCCAGATCTGGGTTATCATGCCCCGGTTAATTCCTTGGATGGTTTAACCGATACCATGCTGTTACTGCGTTTTGACCCCCAAAGACAGAAGTTAACCATGCTTTCCATCCCCCGGGATACCCGCACCGATATCGAGGGTTACGGGGAGAAAAAAATCAATGAAGCTAACGCCCTCGGTGGACCTGCTTTAACGGCGGAAACGGTTAGTCATCTTTTGGACGGAGTGGCTATCGATCGCTATGTTCGCATTAATGTGCAGGGTGTGGAAAAATTAATTGATGCTTTGGGGGGGGTGACGGTATATGTTCCCAAAGACATGAAGTACAAAGATTTTAGTCAACACCTCTACATTGACCTGAAAAAAGGGGAACAACACCTCAACGGCGAGAAATTCCTCCAGTTTGCCCGTTTTCGTTACGATGCTAACGGCGATATCGGTCGTATCCAACGACAACAGCAATTAATGCGGTCTTTAGTAGAACAAACCCTAAAACCAGCAACTTTATTGAAAATTCCCGATATTATCGAGGTTATCCGCACTCATATCGATACTAATCTCAGTTTAGAGGAGTTACTCGCTCTAGCCGGCTTTGCCTCTAAAACTCAGCGCGCTGATGTGCAAATGCTACTGCTACCCGGAGACTTTAATGGTGATGGTCGGCAAGGGATCAGTTATTGGTTGCCCAATCAAAGTAAAATTCAAGAGCTAGTGGCTCAACATTTTAACCACGGCTCTTTTATGGCTGACATTGAGGAAACCACGCGACCGACTCGCATAGCTGTGGAAGATAGCATCGATAATCCAGAAGCGGTGCAAGCTCTAGTCAGATATCTGCGCTCGTTTGGTTATGAAAATGTTTTTGTCTCTAAGTCTTCATCGCCAATTCTAGAAACTACCAAAATTATTGCTCAAAAAGGGGATAATTCCCTGGCTGCTGCCCTGCATAATAGCCTTGGTGTCGGGGAAGTTTTGGTGGAAAGTACGGGGAATCTCGCTTCTGATGTGACGATTAAAATCGGTCAAGATTGGCAAGAAAAATCCGCTAATCTTTCTGAGCCATCCCTAGGCAACTAAGAAAAAAATCAAGTTTATCCGGGTTATTTATTAGCCAAAGTTTGACAAAAATCTTGGTGTTCTTGACTAGCTATTCCTTGCTGTAATCTTGCCAAAACTTCGGCTAAATTACCCGATAATAAAGCATTTTTATCCAGCCATAATCCGGGGAATACTTGGGAGCAAAAGATGTTATTTTGATTTGATTCTAGGGGCAAATATTCCCCATCAGTTAAGCGAAACCAATCCAATTGAACATCATAAACTCGCCAGATAATATACTCTTGCACTCCCTGGCGACGATAAACTTTGAGTTTTTCGTGTAAATCGTAGGAAGCAGTAGAAGCGGCAATTTCTACGATTAATTCCGGCGCGCCTTCTACATAATCATCTTCACTAATGCTTGATTGTCCACCGGTTTCTATTCTTAATAAAGCATCTGGTTGTGGTTGATTATCCCCATCCAGTCGCACAGTAGTATTATCCAGTGTTTCTACTCCCGGTGTCGCCACTTCGTAGGCAGTTAACCAACCGATAATATTAGCGTGGGGTTTACCGTGGTTTTTGGCTCTCACCGCGGCTGCCATATAAACAACTCCTGCGATTAATTCAGCTTTTTTTAGCTGTGTCATTGCTTGATAACGGCGCTCGAATTCGGGACGAGTTAATCTATCACCATTTTCGAGAGGGGGAATAATATGGGGGGAAACTGTGTTAGTCGATAGCATAATTTTTGGCTCATCAAGAAACTACTATCAAGGCTTAAGTTTTCTTACCAGACTCAGTTAATTTATCGATTAGGTTAAGCTGTGCATCGAGAGCATCGAAGATATCCTATACTTATTTTACAGCGTTTCTGATCATTTACCTGGAACCTTGCGCCATGTTTGCCTTAGTTTCACTAGATAAAATCGAGCTACCGGCGGGGTCCTTAGTGAGATTACCTGCCACTTGGCTAGATTATCAAACTTTGTCTCGGCAAAGGGGCGACAATTCTCAGCCTAAAATCAAATATCACAATGGAGAAGTCTTGCTTATGTCTCCACTTCCTAAGCATGGACGTGATGCCCATTTAATTGCTAATATTATCATCACCTTATTGGATTATCTGGGGCGTGAGTACGAGGCTTTTACTCCCGTAACCATGGAATTACCAGAAACAAGTGGTATTGAACCAGATTATAGTTTTTATATTGACCATTGGCCGGCTATAGCAGGGAAAGCCAGAATTGACTGGGTAAATGATCCTCCTCCCGATTTAGTATTAGAAATTGATGTCACCAGTTACTCGAATGTGGATGATTATCTGCCTTATCAAGTGCCTGAAATTTGGTTGTATCGTCAGAAAAATCTCTATATTTATTGGCTAGAGAATCAAGAGTATATCCCTCGCCATCAAAGTCAATATTTTCCTAACTTTAACCTACAAAATTTAGTTTCTTTCTGGGGAGAAATTGCCGACAATCGCAATAGTAGTATGGCAATTCGTCAACTAAAACAACATCTCGAAGATTTTTATAAGTAGGGAGGCACAATTATTTGTAGGATGGGTTAGCGGTAGCGTAACATGAGCGGGCGTTGGGTTTCACGCTTCAACCCAACCTACGTTCATCTTATATTTAATTCCACCCACCTACTTAGTATTTAAACTAATTTTTCCCGCTGACAGCGTCTTTCATGGCAACGAAGTAAATCCTCCCACTCCTGTCTCCTCTATTTAACCATGAATAATTTTAAAATACTGATCATCGGTTACGGTAATACTTTAAGAAATGATGACGGAGTGGGAGTGAGAATAGCCGAAATTATTGCCGAGGAGAATTTGCCTAATGTGCAAGTCATCGCTACCCATCAATTGACTCCTGAATTAGCAGCCGATATAGCTGATGCTTCTCTAGTTATTTTTGTTGATGCGGTATTATCTAATCAAACTGATATCCGCATAGAAAAATTAGCAGCAGTTACCGAATGGAATAATTTAGGTCATGCAGAAAGTCCCGCTTCTTTATTAGCATTAACTCAAGCAATTTATCAACAAAATCCCAGGGCCTTGGGAATATTTATTCCTGCTATTAATTGTGAATTTGGTGAAGAATTATCAACAATAACTCAAAAGGGCTTGACAAACGCAATCAAAGCTATTAGGAAAATTATTACTTCTGAGGATTTGACTGAATACCAAAAGCAGGACTTTGATAATCTTCCGGCAGATAATTTTCAGGAATAGTGCTGTGATTGCCATCCCGGAGAGCCTTGTAGTGAGGAGACATAATTTCGATACCGACTTCGTTACATTTATCCTGAATATTTTGATGCAATTCAGAATAAATATACACCATTTTGCTAGGATGATCGGTGTAGGCATTTAGCTGATAGCTGACATAAAAATCATCGAGACTGGTTTGCAAGACAAAAGGAGCAGGTTCTGAGACAATAAATTTGGTTGCTAAGGCTGCTTCTTTCAGGGTTGCGTGAACTTTACGCCAAGGTAAATCATAACCGAGAGTGACTGTGGTTTGCAAAATTAAAGGCTGTTTGAATTCCCTTTGGGAGACACTAAAGTTAATCACATTGGTGTTTAACAGCGATGAATTAGGAATCGTGATAATTCTATTAGCCGGTGTGCGAATACGGGTGACTAATAATCCTTTTTCAATTACATCTCCAATAACATCACCAATAGAAATTTTATCTCCTAGTTGAAAAGAGCGGGTATAGATGAGGACAATTCCTCCCACCACGTTAGCGATAGCAGAGGTGGAACCCAAGGAAAATAGTACCCCTAAAAATACCGACACCCCCTGAAAAGCAGGAGAATTAAATCCGGGTAGATAGGGAAAAGCGATGACTATAGCTAAGGCAATTATCAGCAGTGACAGTAAATTATAGGTTGGTTTTGCCCAATCGGGATAGAAACCATGGATTACTAAATTTTCTCTTTCCAATCCAGTGAAAAATGGTTTAATTGCTCTCAACAGATAGTGAGTTATAAAAACAATTAGCAGTATAATAAAAATATTGGGTAAATATTTTGCTATCTCTTGGGAAATAACTTCCAAAGCACTAAAAAAGTATTGCAGAAAACCATCACCAAATTTTCTAGTCCAGGGAAAAAGACGAAGGACAAAAGTTAAATAAAAATAGAGAATAGTTAAAATAATTAGAGTTCGGATAAATTGCAAAACTCTTAGGCAACAAATTCCTATTGTCTGGGAACTAATAATCTCAAAATTTTGGAATACGACCCCAGGAACTAGGGAGGTGATTAATCTCTGAATCTTGGGAAAAACCCGCGAAGATATAAAAATTATTACCCAGAAAATTAAGACCGTGGCCAAGGTAGCACTTACCGTCAAAGTTGCATCTTTTAAGAGGTTATCCGGTTGACGTTCTTGACGATAACGGACAATGGCCGCTTTAATCTTTGCTAAAGCTCGTTCGGTCAATACTTCTTGACTTACCGCGTGTAATTTGGCATCTTTAGAAGTAATAGTAGCAATAACCGTATCTCCCAAAATAATCGAAGGGTTTTTGTCTTCAGGATCGATTTTTATGGTTAAATCTTCAGGAGAAAGGGCATCGTCATCGGCAATTTTTTCAATTCTGGCTGTAATCGATTTCGCTCTTTCTTGCGCTGAAAAAGAACCTATTCCTTGCCGAATAGTAAAAAGTTCTTGATTATCAAGCATGACGGGAAAAACTTCTCCCAAAGTTTCCAGGGGTGTTTCCTGTCCTTGTTTAGCAGGATTATTCTGGGCCGCTATCCTGAAGATGGGGGATAAAGTCAGTAACAAAACTAAACAAAACAGCCCTAAGTAACGCCAGATTTTTTTCATCTTCTAAGCCACAATTGCACAGGAGCGATCGAGTTTAATACCTCTTTTTTTCATCGTAGCATGGAATAGTTCTGTGGATAACACCTGTTCCACCGGATAAATCCCGGCTTTTTGGAGTTTTGCCGCTAAGATTAATTCTGCCACGCTGCCAGTTCCCCAACCCGCTGCTTGAGCAGTATTCTCGTGAAGCATAGTTGCTTGATAAACTGCTTTTTGCTGCCCTTGCCATCCGGCCACTTTTGCTAACATTGCTACCCCAATTCCCGAAAATTTATCGGTTACTTCTGTCATGCGATAACTAACTTGGGAAAAAAACTCGATTCCCCGAGAACTTTCTACCCAAGCATCGGGAAAAATATGGGCAGTAATCCAAGTTAAATGATTATAAAAATCGGGAATAGAACCAAATTTTGTGATCACATTTTGCACTTGAAAAGATTCAGCAAAAGTATAGGTTTCTGGCATATCAAACCAATAAACACCAGTTTTACCCAAAGGAGCGGGAAAGTCAATTACTTCTCTAGCAGTATAGGGTTCAATCTCTTGCCATTGTCCCTCAATCCAAGCTAAAAAAGGCTTTTTTAAGCCGAGAAAAGTAGTCCGCATCACGGTTAATCCCGCACCTCCTGAACCGGCTACGGCATAATTTAAACGGATCGTTTCTACCCTATCTAACTGTTCGACTCCCTCTCGCACTATACTATTAGAAATACCGGGGAAAATTCCCGTATTAACTACGGCAGTTATTCCCGCTTTTATCGCTAATTCTCGATAGGGGATTAACTTTTGATAAAAAGAACGATGATCACTAACATCAATATAATTGACTTTTTCTTCGATGCAAATTTTTACTACCCTGCCATCGCGATAGTGAAAGGGACCAGCACAATGAATGACTAAATCACTATTTTTAATTGCCTGTCTAAGCTTGTCTATTTCTTCTAAATCTAAAGCCAAAAACTGCATTCTTGGCAGTAATTTAATCGCTTTTTCCTTCCGTCCTGTGATAATAACTTTAGCTGAAGTATGATTAATAATATCTAGGGCGACACTTTGACCAATGCGACCGGTGCCACCTAAAATTAAAACAGTTTTTTCCATGGCAACTATCAATAATATTTGTTGCCCTAGTATAGCATCCTCTTGGCAAGTTTGCCTATTTTTCAAGATGAAAAATTCAGAATAATCCCAACTTATTTAATGCGTCCGAGGGGCAAGAAAATGGTTAAAATCTCACCTTCTTCGGGTTTTTCACGCACAATCAATTTACCTCCCAAAGCTTGAAAAAGGTTTTTAGTCACCTTCATATTCAGGCTTAAACTACCCGTTTCTGGTTGAAACATTAGGACTTTTCCTAAAGCTTTGAGAGTAAGATTAGGGGATTTTACCTGAGTTTGGAACTGCATTTTTAATTGATTTCCTGCCGTTGATATATGTACTTGCAACAGGCCACCACTAGCCATACTGCGAGTACATTTTTCCACGACTCCATTTAACATTTGATCCAATAAATTCGGGTCGCTAATTACCGAAGGCAATTTTTTCGGTACATTAACTTCTAAATTGACATTGCGCCGTTTAGCTTGTTTTTGCCACCGGGGAATACTATCTTGAAAGACTTTTTCTAGAGCAATTGGAATTAATTGAATCGGTTTATCCCCCAGAGGATTAATACCCAATTCTGCGGCTCGGAAAATTAATTCCATGCGCTGAATTTGTTCACTACATTCTAAATCGATTGTTTCTAAATATTTCTGCACATCTTCCGTTACTTTTGCCCGTTTTAATAATAATCGGGTAATGGTGCGAATGGTGGTTAAAGGGGTGCGAATTTCGTGGGTTAAGGCGCGCAATAACTCCAAATCACAACCCGATTCTAAATTAGAATTATCTTCCTTTGGCGGAGTGATTTCGGCATTGATAGGCGATTTCGTTTTTTTCAGGTCTAAATTAGGCTGGTTGGGTAAATTTTGCAGTAATTGGCGACTAAATTGGCTAACTAGACGGTAATCCGGCGAGGGACTGCCATTAGCCTCGATAATTGCCTCTAAAGTCCCGATTTGCGGATAACGCAGATTAACTAATCGTTGCCGCAACTGCTGCCAAGCTTGCTGAGTGAGGACGGGATCAAAGGAAAATTGAAAAGAGGACAAACCCCACTGATCCTCGCCTAAAACCAGCAAAAGAGCGAAACTTTCGCTAAAAACCAGACAAAATCTTTCATTAGCAATCGGATCCGTTGGCAAGAGAGGCAATTCATGAATCTCCGTCGGGGAAACATCGGCGGCGGATTTTTCCTGAGAAGGCAATTGCAAACCCTGCCATTGTAAATGTTTTAAAGCTTTAACGGTAAAAACCCCGAATTCAAAACCCGTTAAAGCCTTACTTTCTCTGACTAAAGCTGTCGGACCGGAGAGAATTAAACCCCGACCGGCGGCAGCATTATTTTGGTTTTGTAATAAGATATTTTCTAAAGCGGCGATCGCTGCGAACCATTCACTTTCCGCTTTCAGTTGCGCTCGCTTGAGCCATTCCGATAAATTAGGATAAAAAGCATTGGGGGTGAGAGTTTCCCGGTCCTGATGGTCAGTCGGCGGGAAAATATCGCTTAATTTCGGTAAAGACCCCTTTAACATCGTCTTCATCACTGACTAGATACAAATTCCTTACCTAGAATATTACCCCCGTTAATGCTCATCCCATAACGGTAAAACCGAACTCTATTGGCAGTGATATCCGCGTTTTGATAACAGTTATCTTAGTGGTGAGGCAAGAACTCTCTGGTTTTGGGGAGTCGGTAGTCGATAGCAAATTAGGTTACACTAAATCCGTTGAGCATAGGCTACATATCAGGACAGGCACTCATGCACTCTTGCAATAGGCAAAAGGAGGAATAAATAATCATTCTTTAATAACCGGATTTAGTATTACACTTCATCTTTAGTTGATCACCTATGCCGGTTGTGGGGTTCGTGGCTCAATTCAACCTCGATAAGTCTGATATTTAATTACACCTCCCCACTTATGTATTTTTTTGTTACATTTAAGTATTTTTTGCTTATCTATAGTTATTATTGAATGAGTTAAAGTGTTCCCCAATTATTTCCCTAACTAACCGATCTTTGATCCCAAAACCTTTTGCCTTGACGTTAGGTCAATGGGAGGAATCATCGGGTCTTGGAGGGACTAACACAAATTATGACACTCGACAAACTTTTGAAATTAGGAGAAATTAGTTATTTAAACCAGTTCTTGCTCAGATTATTTCTAGTGATTTCTTGTCTTTTTGTCTTTTATTGCCTATAATTTTCCTCACTTTTCTCATTAACAAGGAGAATACAATCATGCAACCTCTCAACTTTTCTATTATCCAAGAAATCAAACATCAAGGAATTTGTGATGCTTCTGCATCCACTGCTTTAGGAGAAAATAAATTTGTTATTGGTAATGATGAGGCGGATCCAGAATTAGGTAATATTCTCTGGATTTATTCCTCTCAAGAGTCGGGAAAAGCACTGGAAACAATTGATATTAATGGTTGGCTTAAAAACAATCCTAAAAATAAAGAAATCGACTTGGAGGGGGTAACTGTACTAAATGACATAATCTATTGGATTACTTCCCATGGCCGCAATAAAAATGCTGAACGAAAACTCCCTCGTCATCAATTTTTTGCCAGTAAAATTAACGATGACGGCTCTAGTATAGTTCAAGTGGGTGAGTCTTATACTCAGTTAGTCTTGCGCGATATTATCGAAGACTCTCAATTGGCTGAAATATTTGATTTCAAAACAGCAGAAACCAAAGCTCCCAAAGCTAAAGGTGGATTAAATATTGAAGGTTTAACGGCAACTCCAGACGGAAATATCTTAATCGGTTTTCGTAATCCTATACCAAACGATAAAGCTCTTTTATTAACTCTAAAAAATCCTCAAAGTTTAGTTATTAATTCCACCAATGCTCGGGCTGAATTTGGTGATACTATCTTGTTGGATTTGGGAGGATTAGGAATTCGTAGCATTGAATTTTGGCCGGCTTTAGAAGTATATTTAATTATTGCTGGAGAATTTCATGGAGGCGATCAATTTGTTTTCTATACTTGGTCAGGAAAAAAAGAAGATGCACCGGAAAAGATAGAATCACTGCAATTCCCTGACGGGTTTCGTCCAGAAGCTTTGTTGTTTTATCCCCATTTCCCAGATCGCTTTCAGATTTTCAGCGATGATGGTACAATCAAGCGAGTTGGTAATACTCCCTGTAAAGATATTATCGATAAAAATAATCCCGAAAAATATTTCCGTAGTATTTGGGTAAAAGTTAATTAATACCAATTCTCACCCATAAAAACTACAGATCGAATTATCGAATTTAAGTTCCCATTTCCCCTTTTTCCCATTTTAAGGGAGACGAAGGCAGGGGGATCGAACTCTTGTAGCCGGATTTTGGAGAATTGATATAATTAGACATCCCTCTTAGTGGAACCTCAACAAAACCCGCAACAAAAATAGCTTTAAACCCATGTAGGGATAAGCTTTAAGCTCAAAAAAACCGTTGATCACGTCTTCTCAATGGTTTTTTATCCTAGAAGCTCTATTAACCTTTTTCTCTTATCCAGAGGACTTCTGGGTTCGCAAAGGGACAAAAAAGTGTGGAGAATCCTCCCATAATCGCTACAATTTTTCTAGAGGCTAAGTATTGCCCTCATTTAAGTTCTTTTGTACTCATTAAAAACCATGAAAATTCTTCACGGTACTTGGATTCCCCAATCAACGGATGAATTTATTCAGAAGGGTAGCTTTTATCTTTGGGGAGAAACTAGCACCCCGAAAAAGAGTCGCACCACTGCCGATAATTATCATCCTTTTCAGTTAAGCAAAGAAGAATTAACTAGCTTTCTCACTGGAGAGTTAGGAATAGTTCAATCGAATTATAATCCTCTTAGTCGGCAATTTGTCCCCCGCTACTTTCTTTTACCTAGTCACGAGAATCAACCTTTACCCTCCTTAGAATTACTGCGTTATCTAGAAAAAGAACCCCCAGAAAATAGCCAATGGCAATCTTGGCAAATTGATTGTTATCCCCTTAATCCTGTACTTAAACTGCTCAATGATCTGCACTTTATCTGTCTTTACAACTCCTCAGAGATTCAGTTAGGTGCAGATCTACTTTTTTGGTATCACTACAGTCAAGCTTTTAAAGAAATAATTCTCAAAGATAACTATATTCCTGCCTTTAAATATCGAGAATTAGCCACAAATAACCAGAAAACCGCTAACTTTGCCATCTACCCTCTTTGGGAAATTATATCGGCAACCTACGAAACCAATCTCGATCACTATCTCGAATATCTTCCCCGCATTTGTCTTGCTGGTGCTGAAAATCCCCATGCTTCACCACAATTATACGATCCCAAAACCCTACTCCGGCACTTCTCCGAATGTCTCCTCAATGAAATTGTCACTAATACGGCAATTCCTGCCAGTTTTGATAAAAAAATTGGCGAGACAATTATAGGTGACTGCCTCTCTGTGACTAAAGCTGCTGGATTTCTGCAAACTGCCGCTGCTTTAGAAAAATATCAACAGTGGCAAACTTGGAGACAGCAATTACTAGGAGACCAAAATATATCTAGTTTTAGCCTTGGTTTTAAACTAACGGAAGCGCCAGAAGATAATATTGAACAGTGGCAAATTACCTTTATCCTCATCTCTAAACAAGACCCCTCCCTGCGATTAGAATTAGACGAATATTGGTATGCAGTCCCTGAAACTAGAACAAGCATACGAGCGCATTTTGGTCAAGATTTAGACAAAAATATTTTACTGAGTTTGGGTTATGCTGCCCGTATTTATCCCCCCATTTGGCAAGGATTAGAAACGGATAAACCGACGGGATTTTCTCTCAACCTTACAGAAGCTTTTACTTTCTTAAAAGAAACTGCGTGGATTTTAGAAGATGCGGGATATAAGGTAATTATTCCCGCTTGGTGGACTCCCGAAGGTCGTCAACGCGCCAAAGTTCGGCTAAAAACTACGTCTAAATCAGGCAAATCTACCCCCGTTAGTAAAGGGATTTTTAGCCTCGAAAACATCATTGAATATCAATATGAACTAGCCATCGGTGAAGAAACTATTACCCAAGAGGAATGGCAACAATTAATTAACACCAAAACACCCCTAGTTAAATTTCGAGGTCAATGGGTAGAATTAGAACAAAATAAAATGCAGCAAATGCTGGATTTTTGGCAGAAATATCAGCAGGAAAATCCTGAGATGAATCTGATTGAATTAATGAAAAAAGCTGCCGAATCCCCAGAGGAGATTATTGTTGAAACCGATGAATTTTTGGGTTCTATGCTAGAGAAATTACAAAATCCTAGTCAACTAGAACCGATCGAAAATCCTCCCCAATTACAAGGAACGCTGCGGGAGTACCAAAAGCGTGGAGTTGCCTGGATTCAATACCTGGAACAATTGGGTTTAAATGGTTGTCTTGCTGACGATATGGGATTAGGAAAAACCCTACAGGTAATTGCTAGATTGGTTGGGGAAAGAGAGGGAGATAATAATGTTTTACCAACTCTGCTAGTTGCACCCACTTCCGTGGTGGGAAATTGGGCAAAAGAAATTGAAAAATTTGCCCCCCATCTTCAGGTTTTAATTCATCATGGTAGTAAGCGCTATCAAGATGAGAGCGAATTTCAGACAGTAGCTAGTCACAAGGATATCGTCATTACTTCTTTTACCTTAGTTCGCAAGGATTTGAAATTATTTAACTCGCAATCTTGGCAACGTTTGGTAATTGATGAAGCACAAAATATCAAAAATCCTAAAGCAGCACAAACTAAAGCAATCTTGAGTTTATCTGCACAACATCGTCTCGCATTAACGGGAACTCCTGTGGAAAATAGACTGCTTGATTTATGGTCAATTTTTAACTTCCTTAACCCTGGTTATTTAGGTAAAGAAACTCAATTTCGTAAAGCGTTTGAAGTGCCAATTCAAAAACAAAATGATCGTCTCCAGTCCACGGTTCTCAAAAAATTAGTGGAACCTTTTATTCTGCGTCGGGTAAAAACCGATAAGCAGATAATTAAAGATTTGCCTGACAAAGTGGAAAACAAACAGTATTGTAATTTAACTAAAGAACAAGCTTCTCTCTATGAAGTTGTCATCAAAGAAGTGGAAAAACAATTAGAAGAAGCGGAGGGAATAAAACGCAAAGGATTAATTTTATCTACCCTGATGCGCTTGAAACAAATTTGTAATCACCCGCGTCAATTTTTACAGGATAACAGCGCTTTTACTCCTGAGCGATCGCATAAGTTAGAGCGTTTGGGAGAAATGCTAGAAGAAGTAATTTTAGAGGGAGATAGTTTGCTAATTTTCACTCAATTTACTGAAATCGGGGACTCCTTACAAAAGTACCTGAAACAAACTTTTCGCTATAATACTTATTATCTTCACGGGGGGACTTCTCAACCAAAACGAGAACAAATGATCGAAGAATTTCAACATCCCGAAACAGAACCTTCCGTATTTATTTTATCCTTAAAAGCTGGGGGGGTGGGGATTACTTTAACCAAAGCAAATCATGTTTTTCATTTTGATCGTTGGTGGAATCCTGCGGTAGAAAATCAAGCAACCGATCGCGCTTTTAGAATTGGTCAACAAAAAAATGTTTTCGTGCATAAATTTGTCACTTTGGGAACCTTAGAGGAAAGAATTGATGAAATGATCGAGGAAAAGAAAAAGGTAGCTAATGCTATTGTTAGTAATGATGAATCCTGGTTAACGGAATTAGATAACGAAAGTTTTCGTCAGTTAATCGCATTGAATAAACAGACAATTATTTAATCGAGGTAAACCCATGAATAAATTTAGTAAAACTTGGTGGGGACAACGCTTTATAGAAGCATTAGAGGAATTTACCGACTCAGCGCGCTTGAGTCGAGGACGTTCCTACGCCAAAAATGATAAAGTCAAGAATTATAAAATTGACGGTAATTTAATTACTGCTCAGGTGCGAGGTTCCATTAATCCCTACTTTGGAGTTTACAAAGAACCTTTGTATAGGGTGAGTATCGAGATTAAACCAATTACTAAAGCAGAGTGGTCACAAGCTTTATATAATCTTGGTTCAAGAGCGAGTATGATCTCTAAACTGCTGCTCAAAGAAGTTCCCGATAATATTGATGAAGCATTTAGCGATCTGAATCTGCACTTATTACCCCACAGTCAAAAGGATTTTATCACTAATTGTTCCTGTCCCGATTGGGAAAATCCCTGTAAACATATTGCTGGAGTTTATTACCTCGTTGCTTCCCAATTAGATCAGGATCCTTTCCTCTTATTTGAATTACGAGGTATCTCTCGTCAAAAATTACTGCAAGAGTTAGCAAAAACTCCCCTCGGTAAGCTGCTTTCCTCCTCCATCCAAGAGGAAGAAATTCCTCTTAAACCCGTTACTTCCTATCACACTAAACCCGAAACTATACCGGCAGTAGAAACAATTGATCTCAAAGAATTTTGGCACTCCCATCACCGTTTACCCGAAAATCCTCAGTTAGTTAAATCCGCAACTATTCCCGCAATTGTCATTAAAAAAGCTGGTGATTATCCGGCATTTTGGGATAAGGATAATTCCTTTATCGAGGTAATGGAAGAAATGTATCAACGGGTACGCAATAAAAATGCAGGGATACTTTAAAAAAATATAAGTTTTCCCTTTGGGGAGTCAGGAGTCAGTCCCGATGCCAAATTAGGTTACACTTTATCTTGATCAGAAACGCTGTAGCTAAATTGCTGACTTTTTGACTTAGGTATCTATCCATAGGAGGGTAGATTAGAATAAACAGGTCAACAACTGACAGTAATTGAAAATCTACCCCTAACCTGTTAGTATTGTTATGAGACTGGGGATAAGAGAGATACAATGGAATCCTTAACTATTGAAAATTTTCTGATTATTAAGTATGCGGAAATAGAGATAAAAAAAATTAATGTTATCATCGGTGAACAGTCCACTGGTAAAAGTATTATTGCTAAATTAGTTTTTTTATTTCAGACATTTTTGTTTTATCAAGTTAAATTATTAGTCACTAATCTTCAAGATCAGCAAGGACTAAAAAGGCACCTACAGAAGCGATTTGAGGAATTATTTCCTAAATACGCATGGAAAGAGCAAGTATTTAAAATAGTTTATCGTTTGGATGACATGAACTTTTTGATTGAAAGATATAAGGACAAATCTGGCTATTTTAAACTACAATTTACCTATTCAGATAATTTTAAAAAGTTTTACAATACAACAATTAGACAAGTGAGTAAAATTGCCAAAAGCAATAACAAAGTCACTCAAGATATTTATTCAGATATGAATGATTGTGTGGCCAAAAATATTGCTGATTTTTTTCAAGGCAATGAAAAAATTTTTTCTACAAAGATTTTATTTGTACCAGCTAGTCGCACTCTTTTTGTTAAATACTTTACCAATAATATTTTTGCCTTTTTGTCCAATAATTTTGATCTTGATCCTCTGATTATCAACTTTGGCTCTAATTATGAAAATGCTCAACGCCTATACAGAATAATTAATGAATCAGAAAGTTTATTCCAAGATAAAAAAGATGATAAAAAACTTTATGATCAAATTAAATTAATTACCGAAAAAATTCTATCGGGTAGCTATGGAAGAGAAAAAGATCAAGATTGGCTTTATCATGCCGATGGGAGAAAGATTAACTTAATTGATGCTTCAAGCGGACAACAAGAAGCCTTACCAATGTTATTAATTCTCTTAGTTTTCCCCTTTTTTGCCACTCACGAATCTAATCAATTCTTTATTGAGGAACCCGAAACCCATCTTTTTCCCTCCGCTCAAAGAGATATGGTAGAACTATTTACCTTACTTTATGCTAATAAAAATTGTCGTTTCTTTCTCACTACCCATAGTCCCTACATTCTCACAGCTTTGAATAATAAAATCATGGCGGCTAACGTTGAGCCTGTCAAAGCGGAAAAATCTTTAGGTTATAAAAATACTATTCAATTTCAAGATGTGTCAGCCTACACAATTAGCAACGGACAAACTCAAAGTATCTTAGATACAGAGGTGAACTTGATTGGTATCAATAACCTCGATGCTGTCTCCGATGAACTTAGTCAAGAGTTTGAAGAAATTTTAGAAAGAAAGGCTCAACAATAATGGATATTAGTCACTGTTCTGAATGCAATAATAATAAAATAGTCAAAGTTAAAGAAAATGGTAAAGAATTTATCGTCAACAATAATAGTCAGAAATTAGTTACTAAGATAAAAATAGATAATTGTTTAATCATCGAGGGGAAAAGATGCGACTGGCTGTTAGAAATTGATAGTCCCTGTAGCTTGGCTCTTTATATTGAACTCAAGGGTAAAAATATTGAACAAGCTTATGATCAATTATTGTCAACTCTAAATCATTATTACTTACAAGAAAGACATAAAAAATCTAAAAAAGAATGCTATATTGTCGCTTCTAGAGTACCAAAAGCTGGAACCAATGTTCAGGTTTATCAAGCGAGATTAAAGCAATCTCATCCTGAAGTTAGTTTAAAAGTCAGGTCGATGAAAGCTGAAATCACTATTTAGGTTTTTCCCTCAGAAAAAAGCTGAACTAATTGTTCTTGTCCCGATTGGGAAAATCCCTGTAAACATATTGCTGGAGTTTATTACTTCGTTGCTTTCCAATTAAATATGGAAGAAATGTATGAACGGGTACGCAATAAAAATGCTGGTATGTTATAATCAGGTGGGTGTTTAAAATCGTCTAACCCCCCTTAGTTAAAAGTAAATTAAGGGTAGATTAAAGGGGGATTAAGGGGGGATCAGAAGTTTGAAAAAGCATTCTATTTTTTAAGACAAGCAGAATCTATGAACCAAGAATCTCTCAGCTTTGTCGATGGGAATGTCAAGTTAGCCGATCGCTTTTTAGTTTGTGGATTGGGTAGTCTCGGACAACACTGCGTCAAGTCTTTAAAAGAGTTTGGGGTTAGCGTCGTCGGTATCGAACTAATACAGCCTCCCAGTTGGGAAATTAATGATTTTCCCGATTTATTAGAGGAAATAATTATCGGTGATTGTCGTCAAAAAAACATTTTAGCAAGAGCGGGAATCGATCGCTGTCGGGCTGCTTTAATTGTCACCAGTGATGAGCGAATTAATGCCACCACTGCCCTAATTATTCGGCAATTAAATCCCCTTACCCGCTTAGTGGTGCGTTCTTCTAAAGATAATCTCAATCAGCTACTTAAGGAACGTTTAGGCAATTTTATCGCCTATGAACCCACCCAACTACCCGCCAATGCCTTTGCTTTAGCCACATTAGGCACGGAAACCCTCGGTTTTTTGCATCTCGACGGTCAGAAATTGCGGATTATCCAGAGACAAATTAGCCCCGAAGATGGTTTACTCGATCGCTTTTTAGGTGATTTAAATACCCCCACCCGTCGTCTGTTAGCACACACAGCCCCCGATGAACCTTTAAGGGCTGGATTTTATCAATGGTCCCCCACCACCACTATCCGGGCCGGTGATACCATTACCACCATCGAAACTACCTATCAAAACATCGATGCTGTCCGCCAGAAACCTTCAAATTCTCGCCAGAAGTTGCGGCATTTTTGGCAAAAATTGCTCAAAGAAATCCAACAATTCTGGCAATTGAGTTTTCAGCAGCAAATTCACCGGGTGGCTTTCATGTCAGTATTTATCATTATCCTGCTAGTAATTATCGGGACTTTTCTTTTCCATCTCTACGCCCCGAGAGCTTCCTTTATTTCCGCTCTTTCAGGAACGGCGATTCTTTTATTAGGTGGTTATGGCGATGTTTTCGGTGCCTCTAACCCCGAAGATTTAAATGCAGTTCCCTGGTGGATGCAGCTATTTAGTCTCTTTTTAACCTTAGCTGGAACCGCTTTTATCGGGGTTCTCTATGCCATTTTGACAGAAACTTTATTATCATCAAGATTTCAATTTATCCCCAACCGTCCCCCAGTTCCCCAACAGAATCATATCGTTATTGTGGGCTTAGGTCGAGTCGGCAAAGAAGTGGCTAATTTATTACTAGAAATGCAACAGGCAATCGTTGGGGTCAGCTTAAATAGGGATTTTGATGCAACTATCCTGCCAAAAATGCCCCTGATGACGGGAAATATCGAAGAATCTTTAAAAAATGTCAATTTAGACAGGGCTAAAAGTATAGCGATTGTTACTGATGACGAAATCCTCAATTTAGAAGTGGCCCTAACCACCCGCAAACTCAACCCCCAAAGCTACTTAGTCATCCGCACCACCGACGACAACCTTAGTCAACAATTAAGTCAAATTCTGCCCCGCTCTCACATTTTAGGAACCAACACCGTGGCGGCAGAAGCCTTTACGGGGGCCGCTTTCGGAGAAAATATCATCTATCTGTTCCGTTGGGCGCAAAAAACGATTCTGGTGACGGAATACGAGATCGAAGCCGGAGATACTCTCAATGGTAGCTCGATCGGGGATATTGCCTACGGTTATCGAGTTGTGCCGATCCTACACCAACGAGAACGGCAAGCCCCGAAATTAATGCCCGAAGATTATCTCAATTTACGCATCGGCGATCGCATTGTGGTGCTGGCCACCATCAACGGACTGCGACGGGTGGAACAGGGTCGTCGCACTCCCAAAACTTGGCGCGTGCGGGTGGAAAAAGCCTTTAACCGCAATATTGCCGCGGAAGCACCCACCGTAATCAGTCGTTTTTCTAATTGTCCCCTGAAAACCGCCAGCGATCTCATGGAAAATTTGCCAGCGACCCTGGGCGCTCCCCTCTACGAACAGCAGGCGATTCGATTAGTTTCCGAGTTAAAAAAAATTCAAGTTCAAGCCTTGGCCATTCCAATTAACCCGAAATCGGGGTAAATGGGAGTTATCCTTTTTTTGTCAAACTAGAAGGCTCTCTTGGTCTTTTTTTATGCAGTTAAAGTGACCGTAGCCTTGGCAGTTTGTCCAGAATCAGAAGTGGCAGTAATAGTAATTTTATCCCCAGCATTTCCTTGTGGGGGTGCAGTGTAGGTAAATTTGGCATCAGTGGTATTTTTATCAATTTTACCGCTTTCTGGCGGTGAGATTGTGATGGTGTAGTTACCAACGGGATTAATGCTAAATTCTTTCTCCCCGTTTAATGCTAAACTTGCGATAGGCGGAGCGATCAAAATCGTTGGAGGTAGTCCCTGTCCAGTGGAACTAGCCTCTACAGTTACTTTTTTCTCCACTTGATTAATTAAATCGGGAATAAGACGTTCGCTAAATCCAGCCACAAAAGCCATTGTCAAAAGTCCATATAAATAGGTGTCATTCCCCTTATTTCCATTGTCAGTCCGAATTTGTAAGGGAGAAATGCTAGAGTTAAGAATTAGCAGAATAAAGAAAGCGAAACTTCCCCCTAAAATGGGTTTGGTTAAACCAATTGACAATGGCAAGAAGTCATCGTCATATTTTTGATTTTTGGGATTATCAAAGTCTTGCAAACGAGTTAGAAGACTAACTGCTCCCCCTAAAGTCCCTGTCATCAATATCAATATCAAGAGTCTAAAATTTCCATCTTTGTCCTCAGTATTTTGGTTACTAGAATTTGAGATTGGAGGTAAGGGCATAAGCAAATCCTTCACTGGAGGGGAGTTCATAATACCCCAATTCAAAGGGAGAGCTAACACTAATCCAATTAAAACTTTTGTAGGTATTTTGATAGAATGGAAAAGATTATCTCTGAAGTCGGCTAGACCATTCCAAAAACCCATCTGGGTTTTTCTTAATCCTGTTTCGGCAGCATAGCGTAATTTTTGTGCCAAAATAATATTAGGTTGACCTGTTAAAGATTTAATCGCAATTTCTCCAGCATCTACCACCGACTTTACTTGCATGATATCCCAAGCTTTGGAACTGTTGATGAGTTCCACCTGCGCTATCCCTAGTATTATAATTAATTTGGCTAATTCTCCCTGTACTTCCCGGTCTAATTCTGGAGGGAATCCCGCTACTTGTTCTTTAGTTTTTCCCAGCAAAGTATCAATTCTTTGATTTAGTTTAATCACCTCATCTCTAGCTTTAATTTCATTGATTAAATCGGATAAAGTTTGAAATAAAACACTTGCTTCTTGTAGTTGTGCAAAATTATCTTTAAATTCCTTGACTAACTTTTCAAAGGGTTCATCTACTTCAGGAATTGAACTATATTTGTCTAAGTTATCCTTCAGTTCAGCAATCAAAGACTCATTTTTCTGTTGTAATTCCACAGTCGTGGAAAATTTAACCAAAGTATCTTTAATTTTTGTTTGCCAAGCAGTTAGTTTTTCTTTGAGTTTTGGCAAGTTTGGAACGTTAGCATTAGCATCGAATAGAGTCGTAATTGTTGTAACTAAACTATCAGTTTCTTGGCTGAAAGTATCAAGAGGAGTTTCTGAACTTTTGCCCGTAGATAAAAGGTTGATTGTCTCCACAAGCTGATCTGTATGAGCTATTATTTGTTTTTCTAATTCTTCTCTGCTAGGTAAAGGGTCTGAAAAAGTTAATTCACCTAGTTTTTGAATAAGTTCATCTCTTAAATTATTAGTCTCTTGAGTGATTGTTTTGGCTTCTGTTTGGTAACTAGCAAGGGTAGCTGATTTATCCTGACTAAATTTATTTTGGGTTTCCAGAATAAATTGATTAATTTTTTGTTCGATAGCAGGATTTGGATTAATCATGATTATCTTCTCCTAAAAAAAAGGCGAAAATGGGCTAAAATTCGGTTAGCTTCCAGATGCTACAATAGTTATCATTGATTTTCTGCAATTATTAATAAATCTTGATAAATTTTTATTTTTTTAACTCAATTCAGTCTGCCGTAGGGACATAACATCGTTATCTCCTCAACATCGTTATCTCCTCAATGACCGCAGCCGCATCTTAGCACTCAGGCCCTAAGAGTGCTAAATTAACTAAAGGAGTCCTATCACAACAGCGATACTATGTCCAAAATCATTGCCTTCAAAGATGAATCCCGTCGCGCCCTAGAAAGAGGTGTCAACGCCTTGGCCGATGCGGTAAAAATCACCCTCGGTCCGAAAGGACGCAATGTCTTGTTAGAAAAGAAATACGGCGCCCCCCAGATCGTTAATGACGGCATCACCGTCGCCAAAGAAATCGAATTGTCCGATCCCCTCGAAAACACCGGGGCGAGATTAATTCAGGAAGTAGCGGCAAAAACCAAAGATTTAGCGGGAGATGGCACCACTACCGCCACCATCATCGCCCAGGCTTTAATTAAAGAAGGTCTCAAAAACGTTACCGCTGGGGCAAATCCCGTCGCCTTAAGACGCGGACTAGACAAAACCATCGCCTATCTGGTGGAAGAAATCGCCGCCGTCGCTAAACCGATCGCCGGAGATGCGATCGCTCAAGTGGCCACCGTTTCTTCCGGCAACGATGAAGAAGTGGGACAAATGATCGCCACCGCCATGGAAAAAGTCACCACCGATGGCGTAATCACCGTGGAAGAATCGAAATCCCTAACCACCGAATTAGAAGTAGTGGAAGGGATGCAGATCGATCGCGGTTATATCTCTCCCTATTTCATCACCGATCAGGAAAGACAGATCGTCGAGTACGACAACCCCCTGATCCTGATTACCGATAAAAAAATCAGTGCGATCGCAGAATTAGTCCCCGTCCTCGAAGCCGTTGCCCGTCAAGGTCGTCCCCTATTAATTATCGCCGAAGATGTGGACGGCGAAGCCTTAGCCACTCTAGTGGTCAACAAGGCCCGGGGTGTCTTAAATGTCGTCGCTATCAAAGCCCCCAGTTTCGGGGAACGTCGCAAGGCAGTTTTACAAGATATCGCCATCCTCACCGGCGGTCGTCTGATTTCCGAAGAAGTGGGCTTAAGTCTTGACACGGTTAGCCTCGATCTGCTAGGGCAAGCGGCAAAAATCACCCTAGAAAAAGACAATACAATTATTGTCGCCTCCGGGGACAGCCGCAATAAGGCCGATGTGCAGAAACGTCTCGCCCAACTGAAAAAACAGCTAGAAGAAACCGATTCTGAATTCGATAAGGAAAAATTACAGGAACGCATCGCTAAATTAGCCGGCGGTGTAGCCGTCATTAAGGTCGGGGCAGCCACAGAAACCGAACTCAAGGATCGCAAACTCCGCATCGAAGATGCCCTCAATGCCACCAAAGCCGCCGTGGAAGAAGGTATCGTCCCGGGCGGTGGTACAACCTTGATTCATCTGGCTTCTAAGGTGAAGGCTTTCAAAGCTTCTCTCACTAACGATGAGGAAAAAGTCGCCGCCGATATCGTCGCTAAAGCCCTAGAAGCCCCCCTGCGTCAGTTAGCTAATAACGCCGGTGTGGAAGGCGATGTGATCGTGGAAGGTGTGCGCGATACCGCTTTTAGCGTCGGTTACAATGTCCTCACCGGCAAGTACGAAGACTTAATCGCCGCCGGAATTATCGATCCAGCTAAAGTGGTACGGTCAGCCGTTCAAAACGCCGCTTCTATCGCCGGTATGGTCTTAACTACGGAAGCCCTCGTGGTCGAAAAACCCGTTAAAGAAGCCGCAGCCCCCGATATGGGTGGCATGGGTGGCATGGGTGGCATGGGTGGCATGGGCGGCATGGGCGGCATGGGTATGATGTAATTCCTGATGCCGTCTGGCCCTTGAAAATAATCTCATTCCATTGAGCCAATCTGTCCCTTTTCTCGTTATCATCGGCATTAGGGGCAGGTTTTTTTTCCTCACAAATGCTCGACTTCCCCTCCCCGGTAATGATTCGGTAGTAGTGGCGTAGCCCTCTTGCTTACCTGGTATGAATTGTGTAAAATATTTATTAATAAAAATAATTGGAACCCGATCAGTCTTTAAACCTCTAGCTTGATCATGACTTTTCTGATAAATATCTTTTTCTGGCTCCTGTCTGGCTTACTCAAATATCAGTCTAGCACCGAACAAAATACCCCCTTCACCTCTATTCCACTGTCAAGCGTTGTGGTTCTCACCATACTATCAAGAATGGTTCTATTCATAATGGAAAACCCAAACGTCAATGTCAAGAATGTGGTCAACCGTTTGTGATCAATCCCACTAATAAAACCGTCTCTGACGAAACCAAACAATTAATTGATAAACTCTTGCTCGAACGAATTTCCTTACGA
>NZ_JADBTF010000182.1:0-7971 GCF_020246295.1 Microcystis sp. M090S1
AGGGCATACCGGAACCTTTGGGCTCGATCCAATAAACGCTTGGGGAGAGAATACCTCTACTTTTTCAGAAGCAATTCTGTCTAAGCAAGTAATCTCTGTGAACCAAGAATCCCCGTCTCTTTAGAGCGGGGAGTGTCAAAACAGGTTTGGCAAAATACTTCCCTAACTATTCCCCAATCTTTCCCCGATTTAAAATGATTTCCGGTCTTAATTATCTGAGCAAAGCTAGTTATCGCTGTATCTTGAGTTTAGGCAGTGCCGGCAGTATTTTAAGTCTCGCTAGTGCCAGCAGCATTTTAAGTCTGGTTAGTATCAGCAGTATGCTCAGTATTGGCAGTGTCGGCAGTATTCTCAGTATTGGCAGTGTCGGCAGTATTCTCAGTGTCGGCAGTGTCGGCAGTATATTTGGCATCTTTCAATATCATTCTCTGCCTAACCATCCTGAGTAGGTCTAATGAACTACTCCTCACCGCTTCTTTACTGTGGGGCGATCGCTTTTTATGCAAACAAAATAGAAAGGTTATTAATCGGATTAAGGGATTTATGAGGCTGCGGCAAAACTAACGCGACGATAAATTTCTAGCAAGGGAAGTTCAACGTTTAAACTCTCCAGAGGGATTATTTGACTAAGTTGATCGTAGGTTTGTAGTTGCCAGCGATCGCTCTGTGCGAGTCTAAAATATTGCTCAATGTAGGGTTCAGTTTGGCTAACGAGCAGATATTCACAAAAACTTGGCAGGGAACGATATTTTCTAAATTTATCACCTCGATCATATGCTTCCGTGGCGGGGGAAAGCACCTCTACAATAAATAAAGGATTAAGAATTTCGTCTTTGCGATCGCCGTTAAATTCCGGTTCATGGTTAACAACCATGAGATCGGTATAGGTTCCACAATTATATTCAGGAATCCACAGCCGCAGATCGCTGTTATAGAGACGAAAATCCCTATCTCTCAATAAAAATCCCAAAAAAACCGAGATATTGATCGCGATTGCGCTGTGGGTTGCGGTTCCTCCAGGCATAAGAATCATTTCTCCATGGCAATATTCATAACGTTCCTGAGAAGTTTCAGCGATCGCCCGATATGCTTCCAAAGTGACAGGGGTTTTGGTGACTGTCGCAATAGTTGGTTTTTCTTGAGCGATAATCATCTTTGTCTTTCTCCGATATTCTAAGTGGCTGGTTATAATTAAATTAATAATGGATTTTAGGTTCGATCCCCCCTGCCCCCCTTGATAAGGGGGGTGCCGATAGGCGGGGGGATCCCCCTTAATAAGGGGGGCATCTGATAATTTTTAACGCCTACCCACTTATTAATTAATTTTATGGTTATTTTTTAGGGATTGTGGGGAAGCGATCGCTTTTTATCAAAATAGAATTAGAACGGCGATCGCAGTTTTTCTGAGGTGAGAGAGAAAAATTTTTTAAGAGCAAACTATCGTTAATTTGATTGTATGTATTATAATTGAGTCGTTAAATTTAACCAAAATACTATACTGTCCTCATCGAGGTTATTGTTGATGAAATCAGAGTATGATCTCGCTAATATGAAAAGTCGTCCTAATCCTTTTGCTCAACAACTCAAGCGGCAGGTCACTTTACCTTTAAGGATTGATGTCATTGATTTCTTTGAAAAAAAAGCAAAAGAAAAAGGAATTTCTTATCAGGAATTAATTGATTTATATCTTCAGGATTGTGTGACAAACGACCGAGAAATTTCTTTTTAGCGATCGCTTTTTATCAAAATAGAATAGAAAGAGCGATCGCCTTGTGATCATCAATTAATAAAACAATAGAGTTCGGGAAAAATGAGCCAAGAACGTAGGTTGGGTTGAAGCATGAAACCCAACTCCCGCTCATGTTACGCTACCGCTAACCCATCCTACAAATAATTGTGCCTCCCTACTTAATAAAACAATAAAGTTCGGGAAAAATGAGCCAAGCCAGTATTCAATGTTTATCCGATAAAAATTGCTAAAAGCTTGGAATTTGATCGGTTGGCTTTTGAAGATTTGGCTTGGTGGGTTGAGGATGACCGCAAGCAGACTTTAAAAATCATTAGGCTGATTCAGAAAGTTCAACGGCATCCTTTTTAAGGAATTGGTAAACCTGAAAAGTTAAAGATGGAAAGAAAGTCAGGTATTCAGGTTTGCTAATTGTTCCTGAATATTAGCTTGAGTAGAGAGTTTTTCGGATTTTTCCCATAGAGCGTTAAAGATACTTTTATCTGTCTCGACAACTCTTGTTTGATAGGAAATATAACCTGATTCTGTTTGACCATTCATAGTTCTTCTCGCTGTAAAAGAATTTCTGGGAACAGATAAGTTTTCGCTAATCAATAGGTTGGTATCATCCCAACGATAGCCTTCAATATCTTTGGCTTTTTCCTGACAAATCCAAGCAACTTCTATGCCAGAGTTAAGTTGTTCCTGAATCACTTGTAAATGCTTTGGAGTCGGAGCTTCAGGAAGAATAAAGACTCGTTGAATAGAAATCTTCCTTTCGATTAGTTCTTTGTTAACTTCCCAGAATTTTTGACCAAGGGGATTATCCCACCAGATGGAATCTGTCATGGAGTGAATAGCCAAGATTCGAGATTGACTTTGAGGATCAATGTGTTTGAGTAGTTGAGCAACCTTTTCTAAACGGGATTCGCCGCTAATTTCAATGTTAATTTCAGGCATAATTGTGTTAGTCAAAATTGTGCCATCAAGGAGGGTTAGATTATTTTCATCTAATTTAACATCGGTCAAGTTAGCTCCCGTTAGATTAGCTTTGCTCAAATTGGCATGACTTAAATCGGCTCCTGTTAAATCAGCATTAGTTAAATTAACCCTCGAAAGATTAGCCTGACTGAAGTTACATCCCATCAATTTTGCATCGGAAAGATTGCCTAGGGTATCCATTAAATCGACTTGGCTGAAATTCAGTCCCCGAAAATCTCGTTCGCCAATTTTGTGCAAATATGTCAATTCTTTTGTGCTATGAATATCGGGGTGATATTCCTTGGGTGCATAAACGGCAATCATCGCTTTGACGTAGGCGAAAAAATAAGCCTTGAGAATATTTTCATGGGTGTGGATGGTAATCACTTTTTTACCATCATACTCGACCACCACCTTGACAGTTACGTCTCCTTGTTGACCTTCTTTTAAGTTGGCCAAATAGACAGATTTAAGGTGATGTTTAATTTCAACTAAATGAGCTAGAGCCTCATTAAAAGCAGTAAAAAGTGCATCTACTGAACCTTTTTTAAAGGCCGATTCAGTGTAACGCTCTTGGTTTTTTGTATTACATAGGATAACTGTCGCAGCAGTTAAATTGTTGTTAGCACAAAGAATTTCAAAGTTCTCAATTTTCCAGCCTTGAAAAAGCAAAAGATTATCTTCAAAGAATAAGTTGTGTTGAGGCTCGTTTTCTAAAAGCTGATTGAGTTTTACTTTCTCATGTTCCATGGCAGCTTTACCGAGATTTTTGAGAGTTCTTTCGATAGAAGCTGGCGAGGTATCTTCCCCTAAAGACTGTAAGAATAGGGAAGGGGAACCCACAAAAGGATATCCACTGGCAATGAATTCTCGATCTCTGATGGTGATAATACCTGCTACGCTATACTTTCTGGCAATCTCAACTTGAATTGCCGTTTTTAAGTTAACGTTAGGATATTTTTCTAGGTCAATTTCTTTCAAGTCAACTTGACCGACGTTAATCTTACTCAGAAGTTCAATGATCGAACGATTGGCATATTCTTGAGATTTAAGATTTTTGATATTATGCCAAATTTTGATTAATCCTATTTCGCCAATGTAAGGATTAATTTTCCCCTCTAAAACAAGTCCCATAACCCTAGTAGCTTCCCTGTTAAGAGTCGTCTGATTTCGTAATAAAAACTCTTCGATTAGATCAGCATCAATTAAGACTTTCGGAGCTTGAGAAGTATTTTCTTGGGATTGAAATATTGCTAGATTTTTGAGAAAAAAGTCAATATCTACATCAGAGTGAGCAGCAATTTTGTACGAAATTTTATGCAAACTAAGCTTAATTTCGTATTTAAAAAAATCGTCAGAATCTACATAATTGCCCAAATTTAAAAGCGTTTTTATTACTTGAAGCTCAGAGATTTGAGTTGCTTGAGATTCAGGATAGTATTGTCCTATTTTTCTGATAATCCCCGCCCGGCGATCTCTATCCTGTTCATTTTTTAGTTGAGCTAACAATACCAATACATCACTTGTGTCAAGATGGGGACTGGCCAATTTTGTTACGTCCAATAAGTTTTCAGTTTTCATTTGAAATTAATCTCCTCAAAAATGCGCTAGTTTTCAGTGGTCTGATTCTGTACTAATTTTGTCTGAGGCAGATCGTTCTAATTCCGAATTCTCTACGTATCTGCTTGTCAAAATATCGTTAATGACGCAATAACCTTTCTTGAAAAGAATTCTTCTTAGAGAAGTAATTCCCACACGCTCACTTTCATCTAAATCAAGGTAAAGTTTAAGATAGGATCCTAGATTTTTGTTGAAATCCGTGTTTAGATTTTTTTGGCTATGATTGAACATTTCAGCCAAATCATCCGCACAAAAAAGACCTGTAGCCGCCAGATAGAAAATAATTTTGTATTTTGCAGATAGGAATTCGATTTCTGCCAACAAAGCTTGTAGCTTGGCTATATCCAAACCACAGTCTCTTGCCAGATTTTGGGCATCGCATAGTGACGGGGGAGTTGCCATAGAAGTATCTCTCCTTCGGTTGGGGTTGTCATCGATCTTAAGGTAGTCAACATAGCTATATTTGTAGTCACCGATACTTTTTCAAAGTGGATTGCAATAATAACCAGAAAGTTATATTGCTTCTGAGATAGTCCCATAAAACCAAAAGAGAAATCAACCAACAATTATTGCAAGACCCAAAATCTGGTAGAGGTTTGGTTTCCAAATCCAGAAACTACAAGGCTTGGCAACCAATCCCCTACAGAGAATGACAAGAACTCAATCCCCAAAAAACTTCCCTTATATCGCCAATTCTCGACACGGAATTCTATCCTCCCGAATCATCGTAGCCATCTCATAGGTAAAAATATCTAAGTGTCCCCCTTCAGGAGCCTCAAAGCAAAAATCTTCGCCCACGTCAACGACTTGCTCCCGCCATTTTACTATCAAGTCAAAGTTATTTTTGAGAATAGCCATTTTTCCCGTGTCGTTTACATATACACAGTTGATAATTGCTTGATTAACAGTTGCATTCGACATACCATTCCGCTCCATTTCTGCAATACGGGATGAACCTTATGTATGTACGATAATTCAAAATTCTGGAATTGAAAACCAATAATTATTGCAAAGTTAAACCAACAATTGTTGCATCTTTAAATCTCAAATATTATGCAACTTTTGTAGGTTGATATCCAATAATTTACTTGTACAATGAGGGACAAACTTGAAATAAGAGGAGGCCAGTATGTCGCCGAGTCAAAAAGTTAAAGTTCTCCTAATATCTTCCACTCTTGTCGTTCAATTGACTGCCCCTCCAATGGTTGCCATCCCCTACACAACCTCAGCGTGGCTAATCACGGAACTGTTGCCAAGAAAAAATTGATGAGCCTAGATTACTAAAGCCACAATTTGGTAAGCATTTGGTTTCCAAAACTATAAAATTAAAAGCCAATAATTATTGCAAGCTCAAGCCAACAATTGTTGCATCTTTAAACCAATAATTATTGCAAAAAATGATATATTTCTCTACAAAAAAAACAACAATAATTGGTTGAGTTCTTTATTGAGATCGTTGAAAATAATATAAAAAGGTGGTATTGCTACCACCCATCAAACTAAGTTTTTGTGATTTTTATGTTACTACAAAATTGTTCATCTTCGGATACTCGTGAACAAATTCACGAAAAGACTGGGTTTCTGCCAGAATCTTGGGTTACTTGGTTAGTCGCTAAACCTCGCACAGGACAAGCGACACGCCGAAAAACAGCAGGGGAAGAAATCTCTCTAACCTTTTTACTTTTTGCCTTTGGTCTTCTCATCAGCAATTATGCCTTTGTAGATAACGCCCACCTGTGGGCAATTCCCATTAGTCAAGTCTGTTTGCTCTCATCTTTACGGATGCAACGGCTAACCATTATGCACGCTTGCTCTCATAATGCTGTTTTTGCCAATCCTTTTTGGAATGAAGTGTTAGGGGAATTCATTTCAATTCTTACTCTCTCCATGCCTTTTAATAGTTACAAGAAAAAGCATTGCGAAACTCACCATTCCAAAGGATTAATGCGCCCCGGTGATGAAACCTTTGAGTTTTTTTACAAAGCGGGTTTCCGTCCAGAGATGAGTCCGCAGCAAGCATCGCAACACTTAACTAAGCTTATTTTTTCTGCGACTTTCCACTGCCGTCAATTTGGCGATCGCCTAAAAGGGACGTTTTCTTCAACGGACGCAAAACACAACTGGCTGGCTGTCGGTTTTTGGCTCTCGATTTTAAGTTTAGTGATCATTACCCATACTTGGGCCGGGTTTTTATTAGTGTTTGTTCCGACTCTGAGCGTGTTTTTCGAGATCAGTAGCGTACTACGCCAGTGTGTAGAACATAGATTTGCTAAGAAAACTGGCGAAATGACCTCTGCTATTTTTTGTTGCGAAGAGCCGGCTGTTTTCAATGATTTTGACCCCTTTTGGGTCAAATTTTGGGGAGAAACCCGTTGGTGGCTCCGGCTGTTTTTCTACCATTTACCCGTGCGACTGCTGATCCTGACGGGCGATAGTCCAGTACATGACTACCACCACCGACGACCGGCAAGCGATTGGGTAAATGCCCACAGCGATCGCCAAGCGGAAGTAGAAGCGGGTGTTTATTATTCCCACTCCTGGGGATTAGTAGAAGCCATCAACAAAACCTTTGAATCTTTAAGCAAAATGCCACCCCACTAAATTGAGGCTTGAGGGAGATAGTTACAAATGGCTTATCTCCCCAATTTTTTTTGGTTGACATTATCGGTAAGCGTCATTATCTCCGTTGCAACAATTGTTGGCTACAAATGGAGATCGGGATTATAATAAGAATTGTTGGTTGTTAAGAACTAAATTTCTTATTAGCTTAAAAATGTTAGAATCCATACAAAAAACACAATCTCCTTTAGCTTTGGCCTCTGCGTTGGAGGCTGCCATTAAACGAGGCGAAGAAGCGAAGAAGCGGTTCCTATCTAAGCAAGGCGGAACCTTAACCAGCGCTGAGGTTTGTAGTGTTTTAGCCTCTAGTTCTTTGGAATTAGAAACTATGAGGCTCAATCATCGGGTCTTAGGTTTATCTGTCAACGAGGAATTAGTTTATCCCGCTTGGCAATTTGTTGATGGCAAAGTTTTGTCAGGTTTAGACCAAGTGTTAGCCGTCCTAAAAGAAGATGGTGCTTGGACACAAATGCTCTTTCTGCTTACGGGTGATATTCGTTTAGAGGGAGCAACCCCGCTAGAAAAACTCCAAAAGGGAGAAATCGAGCCAGTGGTTTTGGTCGCTAAGTGTTACGGGAGTCATAGCGCGGCGTAATGGGTTTGCCTCCTTCTGTTTGTGGGTTAGTACGTTTGAGAATTAGTTCACCAATTTTATAAAAAATAATATCTCCTGCAAGAATCAAAAATCTTCAGTAGCAGACAAAAGATAAGAGATAACTATCCTATTTATAAAACCTAAGATTATGTCGAATTTATCCGGGGTTTTAGATATTTTGACCCGATAGCGGCTCGATAACTTACTTTTGCAGGAGATCGCCGATCCTCTTGCCCTATTTTGGTAAAATCAACTATAATGGGGAGAAGTTAAGTAGCTGGTTATAATTAAATTAAAAATGGATTTTAGGTTCGATCCCCCCTGCCCCCCTTAATAAGGGGGGTGCCGATAGGCGGGGGGATCCCCCCTTAATCCCCCCTTAATAAGGGGGGCATCTGATAATTTTTAACGCCTACCTACTTAAGCTTTC
>NZ_JADBTF010000183.1:0-40271 GCF_020246295.1 Microcystis sp. M090S1
ATTAATTTGTTTGGTGCGTTACGCTATCGCTAACGCACCAAACTAAAAACTTCATGGGATAAATCAACATCTTTGATTATAGCTTAAAATCCATGATCGCACTACAGATAATCGCACTCACTCCCCATCCCCAAATGGTAAAATGTAGGGTGCGTTAGACGGCGACAATTTCTGCTTAAACTTAAATCTAACAATCCGTCGTAACGCACCACATCTATCATTAATTTATTTGGTGCGTTACTAGATTAATCGATAACATTGTTACTTCATGGGATAAATCAACATCTTTGATTATAGCTTAAAATCCATGATCGCACTACAGATAATCGCACTCACTCCCCATCCCCAAATGGTAAAACGTGGGGTGCGTTAGACGGCGACAATTTCTGCTTAAACTTAAATCTAACAATCCGTCGTAACGCACCACACCTATCATTAATTTATTTGGTGCGTTGCAAGTAAAACGTAGTGCGTTAGACGGCGACAATCTCTGCTTAAACTTAAATCTAACAATCCGTCGTAACGCACCACATCTATCATTAATTTAACTTGGTGCGTTACGCTATCGAAGAGCGCACCCTACTACTAAACAAATTGAAAATCAACATGGACCAACGAAATGCTGGTGTTATCTTGAACGACTCCAATTAAGTCACCTCCTTGATAGATGGCTGTATCTAAAGCAGAAGTACCAGCCCAATTTTCCCTCGATAGGCGAAGTGAAGAACTCCACTTAATTTGAATACGGTCTAGCCAGTCGATGTCAACAATAAGAGCATAACCACTACCTTGATAATAGTTACCAAGACTTTCACCTAAGCTAAACGGCTTTTACTTCGGATCACCGATATAGACTCCAAAAGGGTTATAGCTATTGGATCATGCAGGTTAAGTGCCGTTTAGCTTAGTACAAAAACGTCCCATCCAGACCCTCCAACTAAGGTATCATACTGATTGTTGTTATAAGTTAGAGATGTAGAGCCGGTTAAGAGATCATCACCAATACCACCACTTAGATAATCATTCCCTGATCCCCCTCGTAAGGTATCATTTCCCGAGTCTCCATATAAACTGTCATTGCCAGTTTCTCCATCTAAATAATCGTTGCCATCCCCTCCCCATAAGGTATCATTTCCCCATTGTCCATATAAATAGTCATTGCTAGTTCCTCCATCTAAATAATCGTTGCCATCCCCTCCCCGTAAGGTATCATTTCCCCATTGTCCATATAAACTGTCATTGCCAGTTTCTCCATCTAAATAATCGTTGCCATCCCCTCCCCATAAGGTATCATTTCCCCATTGTCCATATAAATCGTCATTGCTAGTTCCTCCATCTAAATAATCGTTGCCATCCCCTCCCGATAAGGTATCATTTCCCAATTGTCCATACAGATAATCGTTGCCGTTGCCACCGCTAATAATATCATTGTTGGCATTACCGTAGATGGTATCATTGCCACCATAACCATACGCAATAAGTTGTTTTCTTCCCGTATAGTTGCAGTAGTCTGCGGAACTTGTGCCGTGGTAAGTGTCGTGAAAAGTGTCGTAAAACATCATGGCTTAATCCTCCTATTTGTTGTTCATAATAACCAATGTTCACTCTACCCCCCCCCCGGAAAAACTGTATTACAAGCTACAATTTAACAAATCTTTACATTTACCTCCCCGGCTGGGGTTCTTTCCCAGTAAAACGTAGTGGATTGTTTCAGCTAATTTGGTGTATTAGAAAAATGCTATAAATTCTATAATCTAAGATTTTAAGCCGAAATCTATTGCCCTATTTTAGTTGAAACAGTCCAGTAGGGTGCGTTAGACGGCGATAATCTCTGCTTAAACTTAAATCTAACAATCCGTCGTAACGCACCACACCTATCATTAATTTAACTTCATTATAACATATAATTAATTTGCAATAGTTCTTATCTATCATTAATTTATTTGGTGCGTTACGCTATCGAAGGGCGCACCCTACTGGACTTTTTCAATTACTATTTTCTTGCACTAACATCAGATTTTAACAGGTCAAAAGCCCTATTTTAAAAGCTTTTTACCATTATTCAGCAATCCCTAATTAGGATAAACTCGCCCTTTCCAACCTCCCCCTTGGCCGCGCCAATAACGCAGGGCAGAATCGACGGTCATTAAACTATAAAAGAGGGCAATTAGGGGTAAAGTTAAAGCCCGCAGGGGGGATAATTTATATAGTCTTAAAGTCGGGCTATAGGAAAGGGCGATTAGTAATAAAGTGACGGTGCTAATTATAATAATTGATGTTTCTTTTAAGACTAATCCCCAGATTAAACCCAAGGGGGCGGCTAAATAGGTTAAAAACATCCCGAAAATTGTGCCGATTAACCAAAGTGTTGAGTAATTTAGTTGTGTGAAGGCGGTGCGGGCTACCATATTCCAAATGCTGGCTAAATCGGGATAGGGACGGAGACTATAGGTGCTTTCTGTTAATCCTAACCAGATGGAACTCTCGTTATTTTCTGGGTGATTTTGCAGATATTTTTTAACCGCAATCGCCAAGGAACAATCATCAATTAAAGCTTGTTTAAGAATCTCAATACCGCCAATTTTTTCTAGGATATCTCGGCGAATTAAAATGCAACCCCCAGCGGCGGCTGCTATCGGGGAATTAGGATTATTAACTAGGGCAAAAGGATAGAGTTTCTCGAAGAAAAAAACGAAGGCAGGAATAAGAAATTTTTCCCAAAAACTGTCACAGCGTAGCAACACCATCAGGGAAACTAAAGCTTGTTTTTCCTGTACTGCTTTAGTAACTAATTGGGTTAAATTATCTGCTGCGTGGGCAATATCGGCATCGGTGAAGAGAAAATAATCGGGTGCAAATTTCTCGGTAGCCTCTGTTATTCCCTGTTTCATTGCCCATAATTTACCCGTCCATCCTATCTCTAAAGGTTGTCCAGAAATAATAGTTATTTGTCCAGATTTATGATATTTATCGGCAATTTCTTGAGCAACTTTTCCCGTACCATCACTGCTTTGATCGTCAATTAAAACAATCGAAAATTCTCCTTGATAATCTTGGTTAAAGAGGGAGGTTAAACTGATAGGTAAAACGTCGGCTTCGTTTCGCGCTGGGATAATTGCCGAGACTTTTGGATAATTTGTTAAGGGAGAAGTGACAGAATTAATTTTTTGGTTAGATAGCCAAAATTGTCCCCTAGCTAAGATTAAATATAACCAAATTATCAGCGATAAAAAAGTAACTAATAATAAGAAAAATGTCATAAGCTAGTCGGCCTTTTGATGAGGGAATAGGGAACAGGTCAAAAAGAGTAAGTAGGTAGGTGTTAAAAGTTGTCAGACACCCCCCTTATCAAGGGGGGCAGGGGGGATCCCCCCGCCTATCGGCACCCCCCTTATTAAGGGGGATCCCCCCGCCTATCGGCACCCCCCTTATTAAGGGGGGCAGGAGGGATCGAACCTAAAATCCATTTTTAATTTAATTATAACCAGCTACTTATCAAATTTAGATGCACAACAGCTTCATAAGTTTGGGGTTTAACAGAGGGCAATTTAGGGTAAAATAAAAGCAAGTTAGCAAGATTAGGCGAGGGCGTAAATCATGGATTATGATGTCGTAATTATTGGGGGGGGACCGGCGGGAGGTCACTGTGGTAGATTATTAAGTGAAAAAGGTTATCGTGTTCTTTTGGTGGAACAACATTCTAGTTGGCAAGATAATAACTTTTCTAGTGCCGCTTCTCCCCTAGAAATTTTAGAACAATTCAATCTCCCCGAAACCGTAGTGGCTAGGTTTTGGAAAAATATCGAAATTATCTCCACTAGCATACATCATTTTTGGTCATCACCGCAACCTTTAGGGGTAGTTTTTGATTTTGCCAAATTGCGAGAGTTTTTAGCCGCAGAAGTGCTGCGTTGGGGGGGAGAAGTTCGTTTAGGTTGTCGTTATCTGAAATATCAACAGATGGAGGATAAGCTAACTGTTTTCTTGAAATCAAAAGGCGAGGAAATCGAAACAGTTAATACTCGTTTATTGGTTGATGCCACGGGATACGCTAGAGCAGTTATGTATAAACACAGACGAGAAAAACCTGATTTTTTAAAAGCAGTGGGCATTGAATATTTAATTGCTGTGCCAGAATTAGATTATCAAAAGTATCAAGATAATTTAGTTTTTTTTCTCGGTCATAAATGGAGTCCTAAAGGTTATAGTTGGATTTTTCCTATGGATAATCAGCAATTAAAAATAGGAGCTGCTTGGTTAGAGGGAGAACATCCTTATATTTCTGAAGTTAAGCCTTTAAAAAGTTATATTACACAAATTATTCAAACCTACATGAATCTCTCTAAATATGATATAATTGACAGCCATGGTTCTATTTTAGAATATTCGCTCAATCTGCAAGATATTTATTATCAAGAACCGAATATTATAGCGATTGGTGATGCGGTTTCTACGGTTAACTTTTTAGGAGGGGAAGGTATTCGCCATGCTATGAAAGGAGCCGAAATTGCTTGTCAATACATGGAAGAATATTTACAGGGAAAATCGAGTAATTTTGCCGCTTATCAACAGAGGATGCAAGAATATTTTCAACCCAAATGGAATTTATCCGATCGCCTCAGTCGCAAAGTTTATTTAGAATATAGTGATGCGCGTATCGATCAAGGAGTATCCTATCTCAAGTATCTTGCCACCCAGGATATAATCGACATTTTATTTTACTACAAATTTGAAAAATACACAAAAGGGTTAGGAGGATTTCTGCTGGGGAAATTACGTCAATGGTGGCGCAGAATTTTTCCTAGTCAAAACCCTGGATAAATAAGCTAGGATAAAGCTAAGGAAACAATATTGGTAAAGACCGTGAGTAAGTTTATTCGCTACAGTACAATGATCACCCTGCTGGGCATTTTAGCAGCCTGTAGTGGCAATCCTGTCCTAGAAAATCGTCTGGCTGCCGATCCTAATCTACAAACAACTCCCATACCAGAAAACTCTCCTAATAACAAGCAATTACCCGCAAATTTTCCCGCAGAAATTCCTCGATATAGTCAATCAGAATTATTATCCGTGCAGACAAATCCTGATAATACTGGTGGACAAACCCGTTGGCAATCCAACGATCCCAGCAATGCGATCGAGGCTTTTTATCAACAGGAATTAGTTAATAATAATTGGGAAATTATCACTCCCTTTTCTGGGGAAGGAGTCAATAGTACCTTGACAGCCCGTCGAGATAATTTAGAATTAACTATCACCATAACTGCCACTTCTCCCAATACCGAATATAGCCTCGATTATCGTCCAACGGGAACCCCGATTGCTTCCCCTAGTCCCTCCCCTATTTCTTCCCCCTTACCCAATCTCAATCCCACCAGTTTTAACGATCTCGAATCCTTACCTAATCCCTTAAAGAGCCACATTCAAGACTTAGCTAGATTAGGAGTATTAACAGGTAATAACAATCAGTTTAACCCTAATGATACAATAAAGCGCCGAGAATTTGCCCGCTGGTTGTTACAGGCTAATAATGCCATTTATGCCAATGTAGCGGGTAAACAAATCCGTTTAGCTACTCCCAATAGTTCCCCAGCTTTTAGTGATGTTAAAAATAACGATCCCGATTATATTTATATTCAAGGATTAGCGGAAGCGGGGTTAATTCCCTCTCCTTTAACGGGAGATAGTAGCGCCCTTTTATTCCGTCCCAATGCTCCTTTAACCCGGGAAGATTTAATCGCGTGGAAAGTGCCATTAGATATTAGAAAAGCTTTACCGAGCGCCAATCTTGATGCGATTAAAAATACTTGGGGTTTTCAGGATACTAATAAAATTAACCCGCAGCTGGTGCGCGCTCTTTATGCCGATTTTCAAAATGCCGAACAAGCCAATATTCGGCGAGTTTTTGGTTTTACTACCCTATTTCAGCCAAAAAGACCAGTAACTCGCGCTGAAGCTGCCGCTACTTTATGGTATTTTGGTTTTCAGGGTGATGGTGTTTCCGCTGCCGATGCTTTGCAGGGTCAAGATACGCAACAGAGTGGGGTTAATTAGGGTTTGCGGCAAAAAGTTTTTCCTGGGGGCAGGGTGTGGGGTGTGGGGTGTGGGGTGTGGGGTGTAGGGTTTTACCGATTTTGAGGGGGTCAATTACCTAATTTTCAGGGAAAAAGTCCAGGAATTTTCCCCCCGATCACTCGCATATCCGGTACTTTTTGATTGACAAAAAGTCTAAAAGTCTTACCCAACAAGGTTTTTAGATTTATTCAGCAAGCCCTAATTGAAATTTGTCCATAAAAACTAAGGGTGTGTTAGGAAAATACAAGCACTCTTTTTGACATTTCTTCATATCTATTCAGAAAAATTAACAGAGGATTCTTGACCCTGCAGCTAGGGGAATATTTTATGCTAAAGATATAACTCTGCTGCAGGGGATTTTCTTGCTGACTTCCGCTGCTATTAAAATTATGACCCATCAAACTCTTAAACTTGCCGGGATGAGTTGCGCTGGTTGTGCTGATTCGATCGAACGGATAATTAAATCTATCCCCGGAGTGATTCGATGTCAAGTTAATTTTGGCATGGAACAGGTGGATGTGGACTATGATCCCAAGCGTACCGATATTAACACTATTCAAGCAAAAGTTAGGGATGCCGGTTTCCAAGCTACACCGATAACGGAAATTAATCTCGAATCCAGGCCAGAAAAAGAACTTCTCACCAAACTATCGATCGCTATTGTTATTAGTATTATACTTTTTATCGGTTCTTTGCCGATGATGACGGGTTTATCTCTATCTTTTATTCCCCACTGGTTACACGATCCCTTATTCCAATTAATTCTCGCTACTCCCGTCCAATTTTGGTGTGGTCAAAGTTTTTATAAAAATGCTTGGAAAGCCTTTAAAAATCGCACCGCCACCATGGACACTTTAGTAGTTTTGGGAACCAGTGCCGCCTATTTTTATTCCTTGTTTTCAACCTTCGGGAGCGATTTTATCGAAAAACAGGGGTTTGATTCCCATGTCTATTACGAAGCATCAGCTATCGTCATTACTCTGATTTTACTCGGTCGTTTCCTCGAAAAACGTGCCAGAAAAGAAACGGCCGCCGCTATTAAACAATTAATGAGATTACAGGCAAAAACTGCTAGGGTGATTAGGGAAGAACAGACGCTAGATCTACCGATCGAAGAGGTGAAAGTAGGAGATATAATTTTAGTGCGTCCGGGAGAAAAAATTCCCGTCGATGGCATAATTATCCAAGGCAGTTCTAGCATTGATGAATCGATGGTGACGGGGGAAAGTTTACCCGTGCGAAAAACCGTCAATCAACAGGTAATCGGTGCGACAATTAATAAAACTGGTAGCCTACAAATGCAAGCGTTACGGGTGGGAAAAGATACGGTTTTAGCTCAGATTGTCCGATTAGTGCAAACCGCGCAAGCATCAAAAGCACCTATACAAAGATTAGTCGATCGAGTGACCGCTTATTTTGTGCCAGTGGTGATGATTATTGCGGTAATAACTTTCTTGTTTTGGATTCTCCGCACGGGTAATCTCACCCTCGCTTTGATTACAATGGTGGAAGTCTTAATTATCGCCTGTCCCTGTGCGCTAGGATTAGCTACACCCACCTCGATTATGGTGGGAACAGGACAGGGAGCAAAACAGGGAATTTTAATTAAAAATGCCGAAAGTTTAGAATTAGCCCAGGGCATTACTACTATTGTTCTAGATAAAACCGGAACTCTCACCCAGGGTAAACCAACGGTGACGGACTTCTTGACTCGCGAGGGGGTGGGGGATGGACGGGAATTATCGCTGCTGCAGTTAGTCGTATCGGTGGAGAATCATTCTGAACACCCGTTAGGAGAAGCAATAGTTAAATATGGGCGGTTAAACGCCATTAAAACCCTAGAAGTAACCGAATTTGACTCAATAACTGGGTCAGGAGTGCAGGGAAAAGTCGGGTCGGATTTAGTGCAAATCGGTACACAACAATGGTTAGAACGTCAAGGGGTTGAAACAAAAGTTCTTAAAAAAGTCGCCCACGATTGGGAATGGCAGAAAAAAACCGTGGCTTGGATAGCGGTTAACGGGCATTTAGAGGGGTTGATTGCCATTTCCGACGTTTTAAAACCTTTTTCTTCTTCAGTGGTCGCCAAGCTCAAAAAAATGGGCTTAGAGGTGATGATGATGACGGGGGACAACCTCGAAACCGCAGAAGCGATCGCCAGCGAGTTGGGTATCCGGCGCTTTTTTGCCGCACTCCGTCCCCAACAAAAAGCCGAAAAAATCGAATATTTGCAGAAAAAAGGGAAAATAGTCGCCATGGTTGGAGATGGCATCAATGATGCGATCGCATTGGCGCAAGCGGACTTAGGTATTGCCATTGGCACGGGGACCGATGTAGCGATCGCCGCGAGCGATATAACCTTAATTTCGGGAGATTTAGAGGGAATTGTGACTGCTATTGAGTTAAGTCGGGCAACAATGCGAAATATCAAAGAAAATCTCTTTTTTGCTTTTATTTATAACCTGATTGCCATTCCCATCGCTGCCGGAGTCCTCTATCCTTTTCTGCTCAATCCGATTATTGCCGGTGCTGCCATGGCTTTAAGTTCCCTTTCCGTGGTGACGAATGCTTTACGATTGCGTCGAGTTCATCCCAGGGTGGGGAGCAGGGTGTAGGGTGTGGGGTGTAGGGTGTAGGGTGTGGGGTGTAGGGTGTGGGGTGTAGGGTGTGGGGGTTATTTATTTTCAAGAGCGCGAATCAAAGTTAGCAGGAGTCGGCCTACTGATTCACATTGATTAAGAATAGGATTGACGCTCTGAGGGGAAGCTAGTTCAACTCTTTGAGAGATTAACCAATGAGTCTCCAACTCTTTGAGAGAACCTTGAGCTATGTACAAAAATTGGATGTATTCTCCCCTGGTTTTGCGTCCATACCCCTCGGCAATATTCGCTGCTATTGACACCGAAGCTCGGCGAATCTGTGTTGTCATCCCATAAAGCTCTTCTTTGGGAAAAGTTTTAGTGAGACGATAGCAACTTTCAGCTAAATTTACGGCCTCCTGCCAAACTCTTAAATCTCGGTAAGATTGAATTTTTGAATCCGCCATAGATTTTATCAACTTATCCCTATAGCCTACACTCTACACCCTGTCTCAACCCAAAAGATTGTACTACAATTTCCAGTACCCAGTTTCAATGCAAAGAGGGATAACTTTCGTTAACAATTCTTAAGGAAAAACTAGAAAAATTAGCTGTACGGGGGATGATACCGTAGAAAAGGCAATAGAATAATCATCGTGATATGACTGACTCCCCTGAAATACCTTATTTATTACGCGCTGCCAAAGGAGAAATCTTACCCCGTCCTCCCGTGTGGATGATGAGACAAGCAGGACGTTATATGCAGATTTATCGGGAATTGCGGGATAAATACCCCAGTTTTCGGGAAAGATCGGAAAATGCCGATTTAGCGATCGAAATCTCTCTGCAACCCTGGCGCGCTTTTCAACCGGATGGGGTGATCATGTTCTCCGATATCCTCACTCCCCTAGCGGGAATCGGTATTCCCTTTGATATTATCGAAAGTAAGGGGCCGATTATCGATTCTCCCATTCGTACTCAAGCGCAGGTGGACCAACTTAATCCCCTCGATCCCGATCAGTCTTTACCTTTTATCAAAACGATTTTAAAAACCCTACGTCAAGAGGTGGGAAACAAATCCACTGTCCTCGGTTTTGTCGGAGCGCCTTGGACTTTAGCAGCATACGCAGTGGAAGGGAAAGGTTCTAAAAGTTATTCTGTGATTAAAGGGATGGCTTTTTCGGAACCCTCGGTACTGCACCAATTTTTAGATAAATTAGCGGATATGATTGCCACCTATGTCCGTTATCAAATCGATTGTGGGGCGCAAGTGGTACAAATGTTCGACTCTTGGGCGGGTCAATTAACTCCCCAAGATTACGATGTTTTTGCCTTACCCTATCAACAAAAAGTAGTTCGTTTGGTGAAAGAAACCCATCCCGATACACCGTTAATTCTCTACATTAGTGGCAGCGCCGGCGTTTTGGAAAGAATGGGTAAATCGGGGGTTGATATTATTAGCGTCGATTGGACTGTGGATCTGGCCGAAGCGAGACAGCGTTTAGGTAAATCGATGATGGTTCAAGGTAATATCGATCCGGGGGTTTTATTCGGTTCCCAGTCTTTTATTCGCGAGCGGATTATTGATACTATTCGTAAAGCAGGTAATCAAGGTCATATTCTTAATTTAGGTCATGGTGTTTTGGTGGGAACTCCTGAAGATAACGTGCGTTTCTTCTTTGAAACCGCTAAACAATTTAGTTATCAGGACTAGGGAACAGGGAACAGGGGATGGGGAAATGGGGAAATGGGGGAATGGGGGAATTCAACTAAAACCCTAAAACCCTAAAACCCTAAAACCCCAACACCATTTTTACTTTTTACTTTCAAACTGTCCCCTAAATTCTGCCGGATCAATTAAAATAATGAAAAAAATATTCCTAACGGGTGTGAGTGGCTGTATTGGGCATTATATCGCTGAGATTTTACTGGAAAATCCCGACTATGAATTATATTTTTTAGTTCGTAATCCAGACAAGTTAAAATTTACTTACCAAGGGCGATCAAATGTTCATATACTTTTAGGCGATATGGAAAATATTGGGGTATATGCCGATCTTTTAAAAACAATGAATAGGGCGATTTTAATCGCTACCAGTTGGGGAGGAGAGGAGGAAAGTTATCAGATTAATGTGGTAAAAACCCTAGAATTAATTAGTTATTTAGATGCTCAAATCTGCGAGAAAGTCCTCTACTTTTCTACCGCCAGCATTCTCAATCAAAATAATCAACCTTTGCCCGAAGCTGGGGAAATAGGAACTAATTATATCCGCACTAAATATATTTGTTATAGTAAATTTGCTCACCTAGAAATTGCCAATAAAATTATCACTTTATACCCCACTTTTGTCTTAGGTGGTGACGAAAATAAACCCTATTCTCATATCTATGGCGGTTTACCGGATGTGTTGAAATATATCGGTTTAGTGCGTTGGTTTCAAGCTGATGGCAGTTTTCATTTTATCCATGCCAAAGATATAGCTCAAGTGGTGAATTATTTAATCGAAAATCCCGCACCAGAAAGCAAAATTGTTCTAGGCAATCAACGCACAACAGCTAACCAAGCAGTGGAGGAAATCTGTACTTATTTAAACAAAAAAATCTACTTTCGCATTCCTTTATCTTTAACCATTGCTAACTTTTTTATCAAAGTTTTTAACTTGCAGATGGAAGCATGGGACCGTTTTGCCATGAATTATCGCCACTTCACCCACATTAAAACCTATACTGCTGCCGATTTTGGTTTAAAAAACTATTGTTCCACCCTCGATGATGTTTTAGCCTTGCGAGGAATTCCCCGAAAAAAACCCTAAGTAGTTGGGCTGCGGGGTTTGGGGGAGGCACTTCGTCCCCCGACGGGTAGGGTTGATTCATGAATCAACCCTACCTTGAATCAACCCTACCTTGAATCAACCCTACCTTGAATCAACCCTAGGGGTTTGGGGGGTAGAACCCCCCAAAAACTTGGCTTGAGTGATAAAATCAGAAATAATGCCCAACTCTTAACGCCAAATAGACTAATCTTGAAATTGTCTAGCATGAAATTGAGCGTAACGACCATTAAGATTTAATAACTCCTCGTGATTACCCACCTCGATAATTTCACCCTTTTCTAAGACTAAAATACGGTTAGCTTTTCTGACAGTTGCTAATCGGTGAGCAATAACAAATACTGTGCGCTCCGTCATAATTCTTTCTAAAGCTTCCTGCACTAAAGCTTCCGATTCCGAATCGAGCGCGGAAGTCGCTTCATCTAAGATTAAAATTCTCGGATTAGATAAAACCGCTCGCGCGATGGCGATTCTTTGTCTTTGTCCACCCGATAAATTAACACCCCTTTCTCCCACATAGGTATAGTAACCCTGAGAAAGTTCACCGATAAATTGATGAGCGTTGGCAATTTTTGCCGCTTTTTCTACCTCTTGCAGATTAAAATCTACCTGGCCAAAAGCGATATTTTGGGCTATAGTGCCAGAAAAGAGAATATTTTCCTGCAAAACTACGCCAATTTGTCGCCGGAGACTTTTTAAAGTCACATCACGAATATCCACCCCATCGATTAAAATCTTGCCGGCAGTGGGGTCATAAAAACGCAATAAAAGATTAACTAAAGTGGTTTTTCCCGCTCCCGATGCTCCCACTAAAGCAATCATTTCCCCAGCGTGTGCAGTAAAATTAATATTTTTTAAAACCTGTCTGTCCTCATTGTAAGAAAAATTTACTTGACAATATTCAACTTCTTTGCTATGGGGTTGCAGATTGATCGCATTCGGTTTTTCGGTAATTGTTGGCAAAATAGCTAACAATTCAAAAATCCGATCCATGGAGGCTTGACCCTGTTTAAATTGATTATAATTACTGGTAATATGGGCGATGGGATCGATTAACATTGCCACCGCTGCCACATAACTAACAAAGTCAATTCCAGTTAAATTCTTTTGGGAAATTTGCCAACCAGCGAGAAAGAATAAAAAGATGACACCGAGAGCTTGTAAGAATCCCACCACGACGTATTGTAAAGCTTTGGTGGATTCTGATAGGTATTGAGCGCGGCGATTTTCCTCCGCTTCTTGGGCAAAAAGCTCGGTTTGATAATCTTCAGCAGCGAAAGCTTGCACCACACGAATACCGCTAAAAACTTCGGTTAATAACGCAGAAAGATTAGATATTTTCGCTTGGGCGCGACGAGCATATTGTAATAATTTTTCACCAAAAAATCCCACCAAAACTCCCAACAAAGGAGCGATAATAATGACAGCGATCGTCAATTGCCAGTTAACAATAAACATATAGGCAAAGACGACAATTAACTGTAAGGCTGAGGGAATAAAATCATGGAAAAATTTGTTAATTACTTCCCCAATGCGATCAATATCTTCCGTTAAACGATAGGATAAATCACCAGTTTTCGCAGTTTCAAAGTAATTTAAGCCGAGGGTTTGCAGGTGTGCATAAACTTTTTTTCTTAATTCGAGAGCAATTTTTAAAGAAGCTTTTGCCATCAGGGAATCTTGCCCATACTGAGACATTCCCCGCAGTAAAAAAACCACTGCCCCCACCCCCGAAAGTGTCGCCAATGCTTGCACATTTCCCTCACCGATATATCTGGCCATTTGTCCGGCTAACCAAGCTAAAATCGGCCAAAATACCGTAAATCCGATCGTACAGATAAACGCCAAAATAATTGTTTGGGTTTGGGGACGGAGATAGGGAATGAGGTTCCAATAACTAGAGCGAGATTTCAAAATAATTTAGCGCCTTTAAATATAAGTATTCCTGCAAAATTAATTTGCTAGTCGAGACAGTTATCAGTTATCAGTTATCAGAACGTAGGTTGGGTTGAAGCATGAAACCCAACACACCCATGGATTACGCTACCGCTAACCCATCCTACAAATAATTGTGCCTCCCTACTTACTGTTTACTGATCACTGATTACTGTTTAGGCTCTCTTTCACTTTGACCAGAGGTTTACTAAGAGGTATAATTAACTTGGCTTAGGTACTGAAGAAAAGGAGATTGACTAACAAATTTGCTTAAGCGGTTAATCAGGATGTAGAGACGTTTGTAGTCCACGTCCCTACGATATTTTCCAATAATACAAAGTTATGCTGCGATTAAACCGCCACAGCTTGATGAATGTAGCCTAATTCCGTCAATTTGTTCCAGACTTTGGCGACACTTTCCTCTAAAGTCTCTAAATCGGTGCGGCATTCCACTTCCGGGTTAAAAGGTGGTTCATAGGGATCATCAATTCCCGTAAAAGACTTGATTTCGCCAGCACGCGCTCTTTTATATAATCCTTTCACATCGCGATCCTCACAGACGCTTAAGGGAGCATTCACGAAAACTTCGACAAAACTGCCGATTTTTCCCCGTACTTCCTCGCGAATCTCACGATAGGGAGAAATAGCCGAAACTAGGACAATCACACCGTGACGGGTGAGCAAATTAGACACAAAACCAATGCGACGGATATTTTCATCGCGATCCTCTTTACTAAATCCTAAACCTTTGGTGAGGTTCGTCCGTACTATATCGCCATCGAGAACTTCAATTGAATAACCTTCAGCGATTAATTTTGCCTGTAATGCCTCGGTAATCGTGCTTTTCCCCGCACCGCTCAATCCCGTTAACCAAACCGTCACGCCGCCTTGTTTCATAGCAATCATTGATAATACTTAAATCCTGTTTAGCGTACCATATCTCAGTGATCAGTGATCAGGAGTCAGGAGTCAGGAGATAGGAGATAGGAGATAGGAGACAGGAGACTCCGAGACAGGAGACTCCGAGACAGGAGATTATTTTTATTTATCCTTCCCATCCCCCCACACCCCACTTCCCACTTCCCCACACCCCACACCCCACACCCCACACCCCACTTCCCCAACCTGATTGAAACAAACAACCTGTCACCACGATCATTGATAATGTATGTTGAGTTACTGTCTTGAATAAGGTAATGTTTAAGAAATTCCCCCCTCACACCCCGCTCATTCTTGGACTAGGTTCTGGGGTTGCGCTTTTTACTCTCACCAGTCTCTTTCTCTTTCACCCGAAACTTCTCGCTTGGCTCGATCGCAATAGTGCTTCGCTTCCTAGCCAAGATCCTAACCAACCCTCTGCCGTGGTTGATAGCGCTTCCTTACCACAAACCGAGCGAGATGTCAAGTTAAAAGATGTTGCCGATGCCAACGCGCCCTCTTTAGATCGTAGTCGCGCCCGCTATCTCCTGTCCATGGATTTATTGAGAAAATATGAAGGGGGTCCGGCTTTAAAACAATTAGAAGGCTTAGAAAAACAATATCCTGTCCTCGCTCCCCAGATTCTCCTCAAACAGGGACGCGCCCACGAATTAAGCAATGATAGTGAAAGAGCGCGAGAAATTTGGCAAAAATTACTGGAAACCTATCCCCAATCGCCCGTAGTGGCGGAAGCTTACTACTCTTTGGGCAAATACGACCCCAGTTATCATGAAAAATTGCTCAAGGAATACCCCCGACACCCGCGTACTTTGGCTTTAATTCGCCAACGTCTTCAAGAAAATCCCGATCAATTTCCCTTATGGTTGCAGTTAGCCAAGGCTAATCCTTTTGATCCTACCCTCAATCAAGCCCGCGATCGTTTGGTGAAAGACTACGCCGAGCAGTTAACTCCGGCGGATTGGGCAATGATTGGGGCGGGTTATTGGCAGTCGGGATTGTACGAAAAAGCCTATAAAGCCTACGCTAAAGCCACTCCTAGCCCCGAACAAGCCTATCGTTACGCCCGCGGGCTACAAATTGCCAAAAAACTGCCAGAAGCTCGCACCGCTTACCAAAAATTAATTAAAACCTATCCCCAGGCCCCAGAAACCGGTTTAGGATTACTGCGACTCGCCCAAATTTCTCCTAACCGCGATGCTATAGCATATCTCGATCGCATTGTCAAGCAATTTCCCGATCGCGCCCCGGAAGCTTTGGAAGCGAAAGCCAAATTACTCAACTCAACTAATGCCCAGGCCGCTAGTCAAACATGGCAGACTTTATTAAATAAATACCCAAAATCCGACGAAGCCGCCGATTATCGCTGGTTAATGGCCCAAAGAGCCGCTAAATCCGGTGATTACGCCAAGGCGTGGCAGTGGGCGCAGCCAATTGCGGTTAATAATTCCGATAGTCAAATTGCCCCGAAAGCAGCCTTTTGGGTGGGAAAATGGGCGCAAAAACTCGGCAAAAACCAAGAAGCAAAACAAGCTTTTACCTACACTATTTCTCGTCATCCCCATTCCTATTATGCTTGGCGCTCGGCGGTTTTATTAGGTTGGGACGTGGGGGATTTTACCACTGTCCGCTCCTATAACCCTACCACCGTCAAACCCGCCACTCGTAACGATCCCGCCGCTGGTTCGGAAGCTTTCAAGGAATTATATCGAATTGGTGAAGATACGGACGCTTGGAATCTCTTCCAAGCAGAAATTGTCGATCCTTGGAATTTAACCGTTGACGAACAATTTAACCTCGGTGTCTATAAACTCTCTCGCAATCAAAATTTAGAAGGAATTAACCTGATTTGGCGCTTGCGAGAAAGAGATACCCCGGAGGAAAAGAAAGCCTGGAAACTCCTGCGACAAAATGATAAATACTGGCACGCTTTATTCCCTTTCCCCTACTACGATACCATCCTGCAATGGTCAAAAGATAGACAATTAAATCCCCTGCTAGTGACGGCTTTAATCCGGCAAGAATCCCGCTTTGAAAAAGAAATTCGTTCTCCTGTGGGGGCAGTGGGATTAATGCAAATTATGCCCGATACGGGTAAATATATCGCGGGTAATACTGGCAATAAAAGTTATTCTTTAACTAATCCCGAAGATAACATTATGATGGGGACATGGTATCTCGATTATACCCACGGCAAATTCGCCGGAAATTCACTTTTTGCCGTGGCTAGTTATAATGCTGGACCTGGGGCAGTTTCCAAATGGAGACAGCGTTTTGATTTTAGCGATCCCGATGAATTTGTCGAGAATATTCCCTTTAGAGAAACTAAAGGTTATATAGAATCGGTGTTTGGTAATTATTGGAATTATCTCCAGATTTATAACCCCGAAATTCAAGAGCAAATGAAGAGAGTTGCTAACCCTTCCTAGTTGATTAATGGGGATGGGTGATTAACTCATTCCCTTAAGTAAGTAGGGAGGCACAATTATTTGTAGGATGGGTTAGCGGTAGCGTAACATAATCGGGCGTTGGGTTTCATGCTTCAACCCAACCTACGTTCATCTTATATTTAATTCCACTTAATAAGGGGTGTGCCGATCCCCCCTGCCCCCCTTGATAAGGGGGGTGCCGATAGGCGGGGGGATACCCCTTAATAAGGGGGGCATCTGACAGTTTTTAACACCTAGCTACTTACTAACTTTTTTCTTGATTATGCAATCATTTAACTGGCAAACCGTCGATCGAGATTCTCCTTTTACTCGCTTAGATTTTCGGACAAAATTAACCATGATGATCGTGGTTACTCTCATCGCTTTTACTTGGGAAAGTCCCCTCGCTGGCGGTTTTCTAACTCTTATTGTCGCTTTAGCTTGTCTCTGGGCCGGGGTAAAATGGTCTTATCTCCTCACCATTTTAAAATTCATGGCTCCTTTTTATCTATTCTTATTAATTACCATGGGATTTTTTAATGTGGAACAGGTAAAAACTTTAACGGGAAAAACTGAATTAACTCCCTTATTAACTGTCGGTTCTAATAAAATGACTGTGGAGGGAACCCTCTACGGTTTAAATGTGATCTTTAAAACTCTCACGATGGTTTTAATTATTCCCCTCGCTATTTTTACCACCGATATAAATCAGATGATGGTGAGTTTAACTAAGGCCAGAATTCCTTACAAAATAGTCTTTATTTTTTCCTCTACCCTGCGTTTATTTCCTCTCCTAGTAGAAGAATCTCGATCGATTATTTCTGCTCAAAGATTACGAGGATTAGCAATAGAAAAAATGGGTTGGTTACAAAAAGGAAAAATTTACGCTTCTATCGCTGTACCTTTAATTTTAAACGCTATGGCTAAATCGCAAAAATTAGAAGTAGTTTTACAAGCTAAAGCTTTCTCTGGTGATCCCGATCGCACATTTTTACAGGAATCAATCTTAACCAATAAAGACTATTTATTAATTATTGGCTTTCTATTTTTATTGGTTTTGGCAATCATTCTCTATGTAAAATTCGGGGTGGGAAAATTTGCCTGGTTGTTTTAAAATTAATCCCTATTGTAAGTAGTTAGGTGTTAAAAACTATCAGTTTCCCCCCTTATCAAGGGGGGATTAAGGGGGGATCGAACCCAAAATCTATCTTCAATTTAATTCTAACCAGCTACTTATAGCTCGATCGATCTGGGTATATAAAGCTTCTAAATCCCCGGAATTGTCTAAAACAATATCAGCTAAGGCAATTTTTTCGGCTAAAGGCATTTGATTATTAATCCGAGCGATCGCTTGTTCCCTAGTTAAGTTATTTCTACTCATTAAGCGTTGAATTTGTTGCTCTAAACCGCAGGAAACCACCCAAATCTCTGTGACTAAATGGGTTAGTTTGGCTTCCAATAATAAAGGAATAGAACAAACAACTATCGGGGCTTCTAACTGCTCTAAATGCCGCTTAAAACATTCTCTAACGTAGGGATGAATCTGACTTTCTAACCAGATTTTTTCCTCGGGATTATTAAAAATAATCTCTCCTAACTGTTGGCGATTAAGGGAATTATCCTCAGTTTTAACTTTTCTGCCATAACGCACAAAAATTCTCTCTAAAATTGCCGAACCTTTTTCCACTGCTTCCCGGGCATAAATATCCGCATCAAGGACAGGAATTTTGTAGATATTTTCTAAATAATTGGAAACCGTGGATTTACCACAGGCTATTCCCCCTGTTAACCCAATAATTCTTCTCGACATAAATTATTAAATTGCTAATCTCAATTAAGGTGCGTTACGCGCTCGCTAACACACCCTACGGTTATAAACTCTCTATCTAAGGTGCGTTACGCGCTCGCTAACACACCCTACGGTTATAAACTCTCTATCTGTCGTAAAACTCTTGTTTGTACTTGTTGATAGGCAGTTTCCACATCTCCTAAATCGCGACGAAAACGATCCTTATCGAGAATGCGCGCTTGAGCATCCTCTTGGGTTTTATCCCAGAGACGACAGGTATCGGGGCTAATTTCATCACCTAGATAAATTTTGCCCGTTTTATCAACTCCAAATTCTAACTTGAAATCGACGAGAATAATCTGGCACTTATCGAAAAATTCTTGTAAATATTGATTGATTTGCAGGGCTAAATCTCGTAACTGATTGACTTGCTCCTCCCTGGCAATATCAATTACTTTTATGCGATCGGGCGTTAACAAAGGATCGCCCAAAGCATCATCCTTGAGGTAAAATTCTACAAGAGGAAAAGGTAAAACTTTCCCCTCCTCTAATCCCGTTTGCTTACACAAACTCCCGGCGGCGATATTTCTGACTACTACTTCCAAGGGAATGATTTTAATCGCCTTGACGCGCATTTCCCTAGAACTAGGGCGATCGATATAATGGGTAGGTATTCCTAGGGATTCTAACCATTGAAATAGGGCAGTGGAGACAGTACAGTTAATTTCCCCTTTACCGACAATTTGCCCGCGTTTTTGGGCATTAAAAGCGGTGGCATCGTCTTTGTAATAAGTGAGGAGAATATCGGGATCATCGGTTTGATAGAGAATTTTGGCCTTACCTTCATAGAGTTTTTCCATAGTTATCATCCTCGGCATTGATAGAAGAAAATCGATAGTCAATCAGATAGTGGCATCAGTAAATTTTGGCGATCAACCCAGACAAAAAGTCTCTATCATTGGGTAGATGATCGTTGAGAAAAATAATGTATAATTGCAGCTTAAAGATAAATGCCAACATTTGGCGACCGAACCTTAACCTATAACCAAAAACTGTCACGATACCAGGGGTCAACTTTTGGCGAATCAGCCAAGTTTTTACTTAAATCCTCAATGATATCCAACAATTGATATTATCTCCCATTACCATTACCGAAAAATCTAAAGAAATTCCGCAAAATTACCCGCCGTCGCCCTATGAACCAGAATCCTCCTAACGATGATAACCCAAATCTCCCCGATCGCCGCAAGGAGAATTTTCTCTATCCTCGCGCCCCCTACTATGGAGAATTTAAGCCAGAAAACTTGCTATTTAACGCCAATTTACAGGAATTTGCCCAAAAAGTCAGTTTTATTTGTAATCTGGAAACGGGGGGCAAAATCAGTTCTCTAGAAGCCTATCAAAAAATTAAAGCCCTCTGGAAAGACTTAAAACAGAGCAAAAAAGGCCTAGGCATTGGGGAAAATCCCTTTCAAAAAGATGATGATACCTAAAGGGTAATAGACCTCTTGCAAAAATCAAAAATCTGACCTTAGGTGAGGAGTCTCCGAGCCAGTAGCCGGTCGTCAGGAGAATTAAGAATGAGCATTAATCAATTAAATGCTCTATTTAGAGATTTTATGCAATTTTATGTCTATTTTTCTCATTTTTGCACTCTCGAAAATTAATTATGCAAGAACTCTAATCAGGAAAAATCTCCTCGCTTGATAAAAAATACTGGGACAGAAATATTTTCTGCCCCATAGAATGAGATGAGCAAACGCTTAAAAATTACCGTGATTTTGGATGGCACTTTCTAATTTTGCCACCACTTCCTCGACGCTAATTACCCCTAAATCGCCCGTGGCACGGGTGCGAATACTTAAACTATTACTTTCCATTTCCTTTGCCCCCACCACTGCCATCACGGGAATTTTTGCAGTTTCGGCATTGCGAATCATTTTACCCAAACGTTCGCCACTGGTATCGGTTTCGGCGCGAATTCCTAACAATTGCATTTTCGCTGTCACCTCTTTAGCGTAATCCAATTGAGTATCACTAACCGGTAATAATCGTATCTGGACAGGAGCTAACCAAAGAGGAAAATCGCCTGCGTATTCTTCGATTAAAATACCGATTAAACGTTCCAAAGAACCAAAGGGTGCGCGATGAATCATCACCGGACGTTTACGATTACCATCTTCAGCAACATATTCTAGTTCAAAACGTTCGGGTAAATTATAATCTACCTGTACCGTTCCTAACTGCCATTCTCTTTCGAGGGCATCTTGGAAAATAAAGTCTAATTTGGGACCATAAAAAGCCGCTTCTCCGGGGGCTTCAAAATAATCCATCCCCAAAGTTTGCACCGCTTTTCTAATCGCTGATTCTGCCTTTTCCCAAGCTTCATCGGAACCGATATACTTATCCGATTCGGGGTCACGAAAACTCAATCGCGCCTTAAAATTCTTTAATTGTAAACTCTTAAACACCGTCAAAATTAAATCAACAACGCTTAAAAATTCCTTGTCTAATTGTTCGGGAGTGACAAACAAATGGGAATCATCCACGGTAAAACCGCGAACTCTAGTTAATCCTCCCAATTCTCCCGATTGTTCGTAACGATAAACTGTACCGAATTCTGCCAAACGCATCGGCAATTCCCGATAGGATCTCAAATCACTTTTATAGATTTGAATATGAAAAGGACAGTTCATCGGTTTGAGGACAAATCCTATTTCTTTACCAGCAGATTCCTCATCGTGCGCCATCATGGGAAACATATCTTCTTTGTACTTTTGCCAGTGACCGGAAATTTTAAACAAATCGACGCGAGCAATATGGGGAGTAACTACGGGTAAATAACCGCGTTTTAACTGTTCTTTTTTCAGAAAATCTTCTAACAAAGAACGAATTAAAGTTCCTTTGGGGGTCCATAAAGGCAACCCCGGCCCGACAGAATCAGAGAAAATAAATAAACCTAATTCTTTGCCTAATTTGCGATGGTCTCGTTTCAGTGCCTCTTCCTTACGGCGCTTGTATTCGGCTAATTGTTGGGGATTTTCCCAGGCTGTGCCGTAAATGCGCTGTAATTGGGCTTTATTCTCATCCCCGCGCCAATAAGCACCCGCTACCGTCTCTAATTCGATCGCTTTTGGGTCTAGTTCGCTTGTATTATCTAGATGCGGACCGGCGCACAAATCCCACCAAGCGTCACCAAGATGATAAAGGGTGATGGGTTCTTGAATTCCCGCCAGAATTTCCAGCTTATAGGCTTCATTAATCGCTTTAATGCGCTTTTCCGCCTCTTCCCGAGAAACTTGCTCGCGAATCACCGGCAGTTTTTTATTGATAATTTTGACCATCTCTTTTTTGATGTCCTTGAGATCCTTATCGGTAAAAGGTTCCGGCACATCAAAATCGTAGTAAAATCCAGTTTCAGTCCAAGGCCCGATAGTAACTTGGGCTTTTGGGAATAATTTCTGCACCGCCATGGCCATAACATGGGAGGTGGTGTGACGAATTCGCTTGAGGTGGTCGGATTCGCTGGTTTTCGGTAGTTTAATCGGGGCTTGGTTATCCATATCTCTTGAATTTACACCTTCTCTATTCTCTATTTTAATAGTAAAAGGAGTCTTTAGTCAGGAAAAAAATCAAGATAGATATCAATGCCATTTCCCCTCACCTCTAACCTCTAAACCCTCATCTCTATTTCCCGATGAAAAAACTAATTTTATCCTGTTTATTTTTGGGATTGGTTGCTTGTAATGCCGCGGTTAATACCACCGATAACCAAAAACCCAAGGTAATCTCCACTAGCACAATTATCGCCGATTTAACCGCACGAGTGGGCGGTGAAGAAATTGACCATCAAGACATTTTAAAACCGGGGGATGATCCTCACGTTTATGAACCGGTTCCCGCCGATAGTGTGGCTTTAGAAAAAGCTGATTTAATTCTCTATAACGGTTATAATCTCGAACCGGGGTTAATTAAAATGATCGATTCTACGGCAGTTAAAGCTAAAAAAGTGGCCGTGGGAGAAGCCATTACACCTTTACAACTGGAAAAAGAGGGGCAGAAAGTCCCCGATCCCCACGTTTGGGGTTCGGCCAAAAACGGGATAATCATGGTGGAGAAAATCCGAGATCAATTGATTGAATTAAGTCCCGAAGATAAAGAGATTTTTACTGAAAATGCCGCCAAATTAATCAGGGAATTAGAAAATCTTGATCACTGGATTACTGCGGCTATTGAAACTATCCCCCCTTCCCAAAGGCAATTAGTCACCACTCATGACGCTTTTCAGTATTATGCTCATGCCTACGGTTTAAAAGTAGCGGGAACTTTAATTGGCATTAGTACCGAAGAACAACCTAGCGCCCAAACGGTGAAAAATTTAGCCGATGCTATTAAAAATCTCCAGGTTCCTGCTATCTTTGCCGAGACGACTATTAATCCCACTTTAATTACCACTGTAGCCGAAGAAGCGGGGGTGAAATTAGCACCACAACAATTATATTCTGATTCGATCGGTGCGGTGGGTACTGGGGGGGATAGTTATGTAAAAATGCTCAGGGAAAATACTCGCTCGATCGTGGAATCTTTAGGAGGAAAAGTACCTCAAGAAGGTCAATAGACCTCTTGTAAAAATCAAAAAATTGTCCTTAGAGTCAGGAGTTAGGAAGGCAGAAATACCGACAATCAGCAATTATCGGTGACTTTTAGATGATGACAAATGGATCAGCAGCTGCCTGTAAGCATCCCACCGAAAAGCTAATGCGCGGGGGGTTTGGGGGCGGCGCCACGCCCCCAACGGGGGGTTTGGGGGGTAGAACCCCCCAAAAGCTTGGATTGAGGGAAAAAATCGAAAGTAACGCCCGACTTTAGCAGAGAGTTTCCCCTTAAAAATCCCAACTTAGTAGATTTACAAAGCGGGGTTTATTTCCCAAATCCTTTACCGCGATTGACAGCAGGTAAAATGAGACAACTGTTAATCTGTTCTTTTAGGGTTTCATGATCGAGATTTTGACCGATAAGAACTAGCTGATTTTTGGGAGTACCTTTCCATTCGTCATCTTCGAGAGTAAAACGTTTGCCACTGAGGTGAAAAATATGACGTTTAGGACTTTCATCAAACCAGAGAATCCCCTTAGCGCGGAAAACGCTTTCCGGTAACTGATTATCGAGGAAATATTGGAACTTCCGAATCGAAAAAGGTTGGTCACTAGCAAAGGAAATAGAAGTAAATCCATCTACCTCTAAATGATTGGAATGGTCGTGATGATCATGATCGTGGTGATGATGATCGTGATCATGATCGCAATGGTCGTGATCGTGGTCGTGGTGATCATGGTCGTGGTGTTCTTCTTCTGTGTCGAAATATTTATCCGATTCAAATAGTCCGACGCTGAGAATTAAGGGTAAAGGAACCTGACTTTTGCTAGTACGAAGAATTCTCGCTCCTTGCTTCATGTCCCGGATTCTTATTTCTAAAGAATCCACATCCGCTTCATCCACTAGATCGGTTTTATTGAGAACAATAATATCACCGTAGGTGATTTGACTTAAGGCCGCTTGCGAGTTGAATAAATCGAGACTAAAATTGGCACAATCCACCATAGTGACAATGGAATCTAAACGGGTCATTTCCCGTAATTCTGTACCTAAAAAGGTTAAAGCTACCGGTAAAGGATCGGCTAATCCCGTGGTTTCTACGACTAAATAATCGATTTTTTCGGGACGTTCGAGAACTTTATAAACTGCTTGAATTAAATCCTCGTTAATCGTGCAGCAAATACAGCCATTATTTAATTCTACCATGCTGTCATCACTGCTGATAATCAGTTCGCTATCGATACCGATTTCACCGAATTCATTGACAAGAACAGCAGTTTTTAATCCCTGTTGATTGCTGAGAATATGATTGAGGAGAGTAGTCTTACCACTACCAAGAAACCCAGTAATAATTGTTACTGGAAGACCTTGTTTTGGCACTGACATCGTGTTAATAGCTTGTGATTCGACGGTTTGCATAATGATTTGGGGGTGAGTATTCTGTCACTAAAAAGCGATTTTTCGGGATGAGATAGCTAGTTTTTCTCGATCAAACAGTCTCCACTCGATCGCCGACTATTTTTATTGTAGATATTTTTGGACCACATCCCATCCTGTTAGGGTAACAAAAAGAAAACCCAGAAACAATAAAAGATTAGTGCCGATGTGGAGAGACCGCGCTAGAGGTGGACGAGTTGTAATGTTCAGGCCGCTAATTGCCGAAACAAAAACCAGAAAAACCACCGATAAACCCGCTATCAGGTGGGAAGAGTGGCCTAAACTGCCATAATGACCGATTGTTCCCACTAATCCGATTCCCAGTAGAATTAAGACCAAAGCAACCATGATCAGGCCGCTGAGGAGATGAAAGGATCTTAACCATTTCGGTCGAGATTGGCCCGCGAGTCGTCGATAACCCATGTTTACCCCCGAAACCGCTAGTAAAAAATAGGCAAAGAGGGTAAATCCCATCGACCAAGCGGCAATTTTCCATAACCAGAGAAAGGAAGGGAGATTCATAGGGGTGGGATTATTATTAGCAAGGAAAGGGACGACCGATCGTGTTAATTTAAGTTTACCGGACAAAAATCAGCAAGTTAGGGCTAATATGTCTCATCTCACCATCGACACAGAAAATAATCAGCGTCAACCCTTTGAGTTACCCGGGGCTAAACCCCATTATAACCCCGATCGACCCGGACAAGTTAATCATATTTTTCTCGATTTAATTATTGATATTCCTCAACAAAGTTTTCAGGGCAGCTGTCAGATTACCCTCACCCCCATTCGTCAGGGAATTAGCAGTTTAACTCTGGACGCGGTGGATCTAAATATTAATTCTGTGTTCATTGAAGGTATCAGTCAACCCTTTGACTATGATCGTTCTCTTCTGACCATTCATCTGCTGCAACCCACCACCGATAAACCGATTATCCTGACGATTAACTATCAGGTTAAGCAACCACAACGGGGGTTATATTTTATCGGCCCCGATGAATATTATCCCGATAAACCGATGCAAGTTTGGACCCAGGGAGAAGATGAAGATTCTCGCTTTTGGTTTCCCTGTTTTGATTACCCTGGCCAATTAACTACCTCCGAAATTCGGGTAAAAATTCCCCAACCCTATATCGCTATTTCTAACGGGGAATTAATCTCGGTGGCAACCGTTGGTGAGGACAGAATTTATCACTGGTCACAAAAGCAAATTCATCCCACCTATTTAATGACTCTTGCGGTGGGAGATTTTGCTGAATTATGCGACTCATGGAATGGTGTTCCTGTCACTTATTATGTGGAAAAAGGACGGGAAGAAGATGGCCAAAGAAGTATGGGTAAAACTCCCCGCATGATCGAGTTTTTTAGCCAAAAGTTTGGTTATCCCTATCCCTATCCCAAATACGCGCAAGTTTGTGTAGATGATTTTATTTTTGGTGGGATGGAAAATACTTCCACCACAATTTTAACCGATCGCTGTTTAATTGATCAAAGAGCCAGCATTGATCATACTTGGACAGAAAGCTTAGTTGCCCATGAATTAGCTCATCAATGGTTCGGTGATTTAGTGGTGATTAAACACTGGTCTCACGCTTGGATTAAAGAGGGAATGGCCTCCTATTCTGAGGTTTTATGGACAGAATCGGAATACGGAAAAGCAGCTGCTAGTTATTATTTATTAGGGGAAGCAAGAAGTTATTTAGAAGAAGATACTTCCCGCTATCGTCGTCCGATTGTTACTCATGTTTATCGAGAAGCGATCGAACTTTATGATCGTCATCTCTACGAAAAAGGTGCTTGTGTTTATCACATGATCCGCTCTATTTTAGGGGAAGATTTATTCGGAAAAGCGATTCAGACTTTTGTGCGAGATAATGCCCATAAAACCGTGGAAACTGTGGACTTATTACGGGCGATCGAAAAAGCGACCGGGTACAATTTATTATTCCTCTTTGATCAGTACGTTTATCGCGGTGGTCATCCCGATTATAAGGTGGCCTACAGTTGGGACAATCAGAATAATTTAGCCCAATTAACTGTCACCCAAACCCAGGACGAAAAAGAACTATTCGACTTGAAAATTCCCGTCGCTTTTGCCTATCTCAACTCTGAGGATATTACCTACAATCTGCGGATTCACCAAAAAGAACAAACTTTCTATTTTCCCCTAGCACAAAAGCCCGATTTTGTCAAGTTCGATCGGGGTAATAATTTCCTCAAAACCGTCACTCTTGAGTATCCCATCGGCGAATTAAAAGCGCAATTACAACAGGATCCCGACCCAATTTCCCGTATCTATGCAGCCATAGCCATTGCTAAAAAAGGCGGTTTAGAAGCGATCGAAGCTTTAGGGACATCCCTAGAAAATGAGCCTTTTTGGGGGGTGCGTGTGGAGGTGGCCAAACAGTTAGCAACTCTTGGTTTAGATCAGGCGGTTACTGCTTTAATTAAAGGTTTAAACGACGAAAAAGCACAAGTACGTCGGGCAATTGTCGAGGGATTAAGTGAAATTAAAACCTTAGATAGTTATAACGCGCTTAAATCCCTATTAGAAACTGGAGATGCTAGTTATTATGTGGAAGCCGCCACAGCGCGAGGATTAGGCTCCATGGCCGTGGGACAATTGCAAAATAAAGAAGGGGAAATTATTGACCTGCTCAATCATATTTTACAGTTAAGAAAGGGGTGGAATGAGGTAGTAAGAGCGGGCGCAATTGGGGGTTTAAGCCAGTTAAAAACCTCGTCGGCGGCTTTGGAGTCAATTTTGACCTACACGGCTTTAGGCACGCCTCAACCCCTGAGATTAGGGGCTATCCGCGCCCTGGGAGCGATTTCTTCCGGACAAACCAGCGACAAATTAACCGTAATTTTGGAACGTTTAGAAACCATTGCCAAGGAAACTTTTTTCTTGACGCAAGTGGCAGTGTGTAACGCTTTAGGACAGATAGAAAATGCCAAAGCTATCGTTATTTTACAAGCTTTGAGCGATCGAACTCCCGATGGTCGCGTCCGTCGTGTAGCGGAGGAAGCAGTACAAAAAGTCCAGAAAAAATTAGGTTCCGACAAAGCAATTCAGGAAATTCGCGAGGAATTAGAAAAAATGAAACAGGAAAATCAGGAACTGAAAAGTCGTTTGACCAAATTAGAGGCGAAAAATGGTTAGTTAACCTGAGTTATCAGTTATCAGTTATCAGTTATCACTTATCACTTATCAGTTATCAGTGATTAGTGATAAGTTATCAGTTAAGTAGGTAGGCGTTAAAAATTATCAGACACCCCCCTTATCAAAGGGGGGATTAAGGGGGGATCCCCCCTTATCAAGGGGGGCAGGGGGGATCGAACCTAAAACCCATTTTTAATTTAATTATAACCAGCTACTTATCAGTTATCTGTTTACTGTCTTGAGAGAACCATGGGATTAGGAGAAACAGACACCAGAGCCAAATTAATTGACCCCGTCCTGCATCAAAGAGGATGGACCGAGGATTGTCTCAAGCGAGAAGAAACCCCGGGGGCCATTCAAATTATCGATGGGGAAGCCGAACGCGCCAGGGGAAGGATCGATTATACCCTGCGAGTTGCCGTCAGTAGCGACAGCCAACCCTTAGCCGTCGCCCTAATAGAAGCAAAAAAGGAAGATGCGCCCCCCACTGAAGGCTTAGAACAGGTTAAACGCTATGCCAAAGGGTTAAATGTACCGTTTGTGTACTCCTGTAACGGTCATCTTTTTGTCGAACACGATCGCACGACGAATATAACTTCAGCCCCTCAGCCCCTCAGCCAATTTCCTACCCCGGCCGAACTGAGAGGGAGATACGAGCAGTATGTAGGCTTCAGCCTAGCAGAGGAGGTCGCCCGTCCCCTGCTGACTCCTTATAAGGGGGGAGAAGGAGGACGGCGTTACTACCAAGATGCTGCCATCCGCGCTGCTTTGGAAAAGATCGCCCGCTGTCAGCAAACAGGCTCCCCGGCGCGAGTCCTTCTAACCCTGGCAACGGGCGCGGGTAAGACTTTTATTGCCTGTAACCTACTGCGAAAAATAGCAGATGCCGGACAGTTGCGGCGGGCTTTATTTGTCTGCGATCGCGATGAGTTGAGAACCCAGGGGGCGGCGGCTTTGCAAATTGCCTTCGGTTCCGAGGCGGCGGAAGTAGAAAAGAACCAACCCCACAAGAATGCCCGTGTTTTAATTGCCACCTATCAAACCCTGAATGTGGACAAGGAAGAGGACATGGGGAATTTTTTAACCACCCATTACCCAGAAAATTATTTCAGCCATATCATCATCGATGAGTGTCACCGTTCCGCTTGGGGTAAGTGGTCGCAAGTTCTCACCCGCAACAGTGAGGCGGTACAGGTGGGGTTGACGGCAACTCCCCGGGAATTGGAGTTTACAGAAGACTCGCCCGAATCAGAAGCCGATAGACAAATCACCGCCGATAATATGGCCTATTTTGGCGAACCTGTCTATGAATACGACATCGGACAAGGGATAGAGGATGGCTATCTTGCCGCCTGCGAAATTGTTAGGAGTGCCATCAACCTCGATGACACGGGCATTACAGTGGAGGAGGTCATCAGCAGAAATCCCCTTGATGCCAACACGGGACAGCCCATCCCAGAGGCAGAAATTAGGGAAATGTACGAGAAAACCAGTTATGAGCGGTCAATTTTGCTCCCTGACCGTGTGATGGCGATGACGAGGGATTTATTTAATCATTTGTTAACAACGGGGGGAGTGGAACAGAAAACGATTATCTTCTGTGTTAATGACCGCCATGCTGATGCTGTAGCCATTGAGATGAATAATCTCTATGCTCGTTGGTGTGCCGCTAAGGGGGAAAAGCCGAAGGATTATTATGCTTTCAAGTGTACGGCGAAATCTTCGGGTAATGACTATTTGCCGGATTTAAAGGGCAGTTCCCGTTCCCATTTTGTCGCGACGACGGTAGATCTTTTAACCACCGGCGTCGATGTCCCCAATGTGAGAAATATTGTCTTTTTTAAATATGTCAATTCTCCCATTAGTTTCTATCAAATGGTAGGGCGGGGGACGCGGTTGGATCTACCCACTAATAAGTTAATGTTTCGGGTGTATGACTACACTAATGCTACCCGTTTATTTGGGGAGAAGTTTCTCGATAAGTTAGCCACCAAAAAGGGGACGGCGGGGGAACCAAAGGAAAGGCAGCAACGCCGGGTTATCTCCGTTGAGGGGTTTGAGGTGAATATTACTCCGGTGGGGCGCTATATTCTGACGACGGTGGACGGAGAAACGAAGCCGATAACGGTAGAAGAGTATCGAGAGAGGCTGGCGGAATCCTTGGTTAATCAGGTGACTAATTTGACCTTATTTCGTTCAATTTGGGTTCAGCCGGAGGAGCGGGGGAGGTTATTACAAATACTGCCCGATGGGGGGCGATCGGCAAGTATAATTAGGACACTAGATGAGTTGGAAGCTTGCGATTTATTTGATGTTTTGGGAGAGTTGGGTTATGGTTTGCACCGTCTGACTCGTTTGGAAAGGGCGGAAGCTTTTAGTTATAAACAGGAGGATTGGTTACGCGAAATGCCAGAGGAAACGGCGGCGACAGTTAGGGCGATCGCTTCTCAGTTTGGTAAGTCGGGGACGGAAGGATTAGAAAATAAGCTCATTTTTCAACTGCCAGAAGTGACTAAGGCTGGGGGTTTGTCGGCGTTAAAGTTAGTAGGTAAACCCTCTGAGATCATACAGGAAACTAAGATAAGATTGTTTGCCGCTTAGGGTTTTTAAATAGAACAGAAAGCGGGTTTCTAGTAAATAGCTAAATTAAGGCTCAGATTTTGTTAAGAAACCCGCTTTCTCCCAGCTTCTTTCTCCAAGCTTGTTGAATGGTATAATATCTGATTAGGATAGGAATGTTATTTTTATTGGGTGATTCCAAGAGAGTGGTGGGTTACGCTATCGCTAACCCACCCTACGCATTGGAGGGGGGTGAGTGCATTGGTAGGGTGGGTTAGACGGCAACAATCTAGGCGTTAAAGTCAATCTAACAATCCGTCGTAACCCACCGTTTTAGTCAACCGAAAGGATGTTTGATTTATGTTTGAAAATAAGATTGATCAGGTTTTACACGCGTTAAAGGAGATGTTGGGATGAGTTGGACAGAAGTAGCTTTAGTCGATGTCTGTAAACCAAAGCAGTGGAAAACTATTCCAATATCAGCATTAAAAAAAGAAGGGTATCCTGTATATGGTGCGAATGGAGTCATTGGTTTTTACGATGAATTTAATCATCTTGAAGAGACATTAATGATTACATGTAGAGGAGCTACTTGCTGAGATCATACAGGAAACTAAGATAAGATTGTTTGCCGCTTAGGGTTTTTAATTTGGGATTGGTATTTGAATGTTTATGATTGGGCAAGGGAGTTATTATGAGTCAGGAAAATGATCGGCAGTTGCCCGATGGTTGGCAGTGGGTAAAGTTAGGGGATGTTTGCCGTGATGTTTCAGATGGCAGTCATTTTACTCCAACTTATATTGAAGAAGGAATACCATTTTTATCAGTAAAAAATATTAGAGAAACTGGGATTAATTTTGATGACTGTAAGTTTATATGTGAAGAAGAACATAAAAAGCTATGTAAACGATGTAAGCCAGAAAAAGGAGATGTACTCTATACAAAAGTTGGTACTACAGGTATTGCTAAAGCTATTGATATTAATCGAGAATTCAGTATTTTTGTCAGCGTAGCACTTTTAAAGCTTAAATCAGAAGTTATTCCAGAATATTTAGAGAAGGTCTTAAATGCTCCGATTTGTAAAAAACAAGCAGAAAGCCTAACTCAGGGAGCAGCTAATCGTAACCTTGTTATCAAAGATTTAAAATGTATTGAAATCCCCCTCCCACCCCTAAGCGAACAAAAACGAATAGCCGCCATTCTTAATGAACAGATGGAAGCGGTAGAAAAGGCACGAAAAGCAACAGAAGCACAGTTAGAAGCTGCCAAGGCTTTACCTGCTGCCTATCTTCGGGCTGTTTTTGAAAGTGAGGAGGCTAATTCTTGGGAGAGGAGAAAGTTAGGGGATGTGTGCAGAGTTACGAAATTAGCTGGCTTTGAATACACGAAGTATGTCAATTATAATCCTGATGGAAAATATATCGCTTTACGCGCCCAAAATGTTCGGAATACAGGACTTGATCTTAGTAATTTTGTAAAAATAACTGAAGACGTAGCTTCATATTTATCACGTTCAAAATTGGACTCTGGAGATATTGTAATGACATTTATCGGAGCAAATATAGGTGAAGCAACTTGGATTGATAAAAATGATATGTTTTATTGCGCTCCTAATATAGCTAGAATAACACCAAATGCAGAATTAATTGATTGTCAATTTTTAACGAGATTAATTCATTCTTCTGAATTCCAACGACAAATCAGAGATATTAACGAAAGCACAGCACAGCAGAGTTTATCTATGAAAAATATTCGAGATTTTTGGGTTGTCTTTCCAACTTTATCTCAGCAAAAACAAATCGCCTCAACTCTAACCGAACAAATGCAAGAAGTGGAACGACTAAAACAGAACTTAAAAGAGCAACTCGACACCATCAATAAACTCCCCGCCGTCTTATTGCGCCGCGCCTTTAAGGGAGAATTATAGTTATGCAAACAATAGACATAGAAAAAACACAGCAAGCATGGACAAACTTAAACCAAATACTGTTCATACCTCGTACCGAATCAGAAGAAAATCGCTATTATTTTACTAAATGACAGAAAACCTAATTATCAAATATGACCCAACGGGAGACATTCTCTATATCAATAAATGCGCTCCCTATCCCGAACAAGAATCAGAAGAATTAGGAGATGATATTATTGTGAGAGTCAACCCCCAAACCGAAGAAATCGAAAACCTAGAAATCCTATTCTTTTCTCAAAGAATGCAAGAAAACAACGAACTCCAACTCCCCCTCATCGCCAATCTCCGCTTGGCAGGTTAGACAAATTAGGTAAACTCAATGGCTAAAAAAAACAGCAACGACAACGGTAAAACCTTCACCACCCAACAGGGACTTAACAGCTACATCAAAGGCATCTGCGACATCATGCGGCGTTCCAACTGTGCCGGTGCTTTACAGTACGTCCCCGAACTCAGTTGGCTACTGTTCCTCAAAATTCTTGACGACACCGAACAGCGAGAAGCGGAAGAAGCGGAAGCTGTGGGGGACTCTTTTGCCGATTCCATCCCCGAACCCTACCGTTGGCGAGATTGGGCCAACCCTGAAGGCAACCGCCGCCTTAACCTGCAAATGGGGCAAATGGGTCAATTTCTGCCCTTTGTCAATGAAGAAGTCATTCCCTACCTCAAAAGCCTCAAAAACAAACCCCAAGCCACCCCCCGCCAAAAAATTATCAGTGAGGTCATATCCAGTGTCGAACGAGTCCGCATCGACACCGAAACCAACCTGTTAGACATCCTCGATAAAATCCACGAAATCGACTACATTGACCCTACCCACATCTTCCCCATCTCCCAAGTTTACGAGGGATTGCTGTTGAAAATGGGAGAAAAAAACAACGATGGCGGTCAATTCTTTACCCCCCGGGAAGTCATCCGGGCAATGGTCAAAGCCATCGCCCCCCAAGTAGGAGAAACCATCTATGACCCCTGCTGCGGTACGGGCGGATTCCTGGCCCAATCCTACGAATATATCCGCGATTTCCTAGCAGATGACATCACCCCCGAACAGCTAGAAACCATCAAACTAAAAACCTTTTACGGAAGGGAAAAAGAGAACCTCATCTACCCCATTGCCCTCGCCAACTTAGTCCTACACGGCATCGATTACCCCCACCTCTGGCACGGCAACACCTTAAACCGAGAAGTCATCTATGGCGACCTGTTCCAAGATGCTCCGCCCCAGTTCGATATTATCCTCACTAACCCCCCCTTTGGCGGCAAAGAACACAAGACCGTACAGGCACAATTTGCCTATAAAACCAGTGCCACTCAAGTCCTATTTTTACAGCACGTTATCGATAGTTTGAAACCGGGGGGACGCTGCGGTATCGTCCTAGATGAAGGGGTGTTATTTCGCACCAATGAAAATGCTTTTGTCCAGAGCAAACGAAAACTATTAAACGACTGTAATCTCTGGTGTATCGTTAGTTTGCCCGCGGGGACTTTTGTGGCTGCCGGTGGGGGTGTTAAAGCTAACATCCTCTTTTTTACTAAAGGTAAACCCACTGAAAAAATCTGGTATTATGACCTGTCCGATGTCAAAGTTACCAAGCGCAAACCCCTGATGATGAATCACTTTCAGCAGTTTCTAGAACTATTACCCAACCGAGAAGATAGTGAGAGAAGTTGGACAGTCACCCGTGAAGAAATCGAAGCCAAAAACTTTGACCTCAAAGCTGTCAATCTTAACACCAAAGTAGATGAAGATAAAAGCACCGTCAAGGAATTGCTAGATTTTATTGAGGAGAAAGGTAAAGAAGTTGCTCTAACTCTATCAGTGCTGAGAAAGTGGCAGCGGTGAAGGTCACTTATAGCTTTATGAAAAATTTTTAATAAACCTAGAGTTTTTAAATTGAGTAATCGATAACTTTCTCACTTTTATTGTCAAAATCAGTGAGTAAAGTCGCTTTTCTCGGTTTTAAATGTACTGTTTGTTCTGGTTGTAACTGTAATTGCTTGTATTCCTCACGATTGAGATAAGCCACCACCATTTCCCCATCGGCTAAGATTAATTCTACTTGTATTTCCCAGCCTAAATGAATAATTCTTTTTACCACTGCCCAACTATTCAACCCATCTTGTTCGGGCATAATTTCCAGGTCGTGGGGACGGATAAAAACGGTGGAATTATGACCCTGATGATGCCCATTTCCTAATCCCGCTAGATTAGGTAAGATATTCACTTCCCCAATAAATTGCATCACAAAAGGTGTGGCCGGATGATCGTAAATTTCGGCGGGAGAACCCACCTGTTCAATTTTACCATGATTCATCACGACAATCGTATCGGCTACTTCCATTGCTTCCTCTTGATCGTGGGTAACAAAAACACTGGTAACGTGAACTTCTTCGTGTAAATTTCTCAGCCATACCCTTAATTCTTTTCTAACTTTTGCATCTAAAGCTCCAAAGGGTTCATCTAATAATAATACATTCGGTTGAATGGCTAAAGCGCGGGCTAAAGCTACTCGCTGCCGTTGTCCTCCCGATAATTGGGCGGGATAGCGATCGCCTAATCCTTGTAATTGAATTAATTCTAATAATGTCTCAACTTTTTCCTTAATTACTGGCGATTTTTGCCGGCGAATTTCTAGACCAAAAGCAATATTTTGACGGACAGTTAAATGTTTAAATAGGGCATAATGTTGAAAAACAAAGCCGATATTTCTCCGTCTAGGATCCACATGGGTGGTATCTTGTCCGTTAATGATAATCGCGCCACTGTCGGGAGTTTCTAATCCCGCAATTGAACGTAATAAGGTAGATTTTCCCGATCCTGATGGTCCGAGGAGGGCGACTAATTTGCCTTCAGGAATGGTTAAACTGATATTATCTAAAGCTTGAAAATTGCCGAAACGTTTGGAAACTTGGTGGATAGTAATACTCATATTTTTAGGTTTTTTGTAGAACGTAGGTTGGGTTGAAGCATGAAACCCAACGCCTTCATGATTTTTAGGTTTTTTGTAGTTAGGTAGTGTGAATTTTGTGGGCGGTTTTACGTTCGAGAATTTCTTTGATAATTAAAGTAACTCCCGCTAGTAAGGCGAGAATAGCCGCCGCACTAAAAGCGGCAGGAGTTAGATAATTTTTATAGGCCTGTTCTACGAAAATTGGCAGGGTAGCAGTTCTCCCTAAAATACTGCCAGAAACCACAGAAACCGCCCCAAATTCTCCCATCGCCCGGGCATTAGTTAACAGCACTCCGTACATCAATCCCCAACGAATATTGGGTAAAGTTATGCGCCAGAAAATCTGCCAATCACTTGCCCCTAAAGTGCGCCCCGCTTCCTCTTGTTCTAAGCCAATTTCTTCTAAGACTGGGATAACTTCTCTAGCGACAAAAGGCATAGTAACAAATATAGTTGCTAATACCATTCCGGGTAAAGCAAAAAGTATTTTTATATCGAAAAATTCTAGGAAAGAACCTAACCAACCATTGCGCCCATAGAGCAGTACAATCATTAAACCCGCTACCACGGGAGAAACGGCAAAAGGTAAGTCAATTAAACTAATTAATAAAGTTTTGCCACGAAATTGATTGCGAGCAATTACCCAGGCTGCACAAAGTCCAAAAATTGTGTTTAAAGGTACAGTAATTAGGGCAATAATTACTGTTAATTTTACCGCTTCGATAAAGTCAGAAGTTCCCGCCGCTTCTAAAAAAGCTTGGAATCCATTGCGAAAAGCATAGTAAAATACTGCCGCCGCCGGAATAAATAATAATAGTGCCAGATAAACAAGGGCGATGATAATTAGTAGGGGTTTGTAATCCCACTCTTTCGGTTTAGTTGATTTTTTTAGACTCAGCATTTTTGATCTGTCTCCAGTTATACCCTAATATTTTTTACTCTTTACTTAACTCTGTATTTTTGCCCCCATTGCTGCAGGAAATTAATTACTACTAACATGAACAAAGAAACCAGTAATAAAACCATGCCGATTACTGTTGCCCCCGTGTAATCATATTCCTCTAGTCTTTGGAAGATTAAAACTGGGGCAATTAAATCCTTAAAGGGAATATTAGAGGAGATAATAACTACGGAACCATATTCACCGATCGCTCTGGCAAAACCGAGGGCAACTCCTGTTAAAATAGCGGGTAGTATTGTGGGAAAAATAACTCGCCAAAAGATTTGCCAAGAGGAAGCACCGAGGGATAAAGCCGCTTCTTCTACCTCTTTTTCCATTTCCTGTAAAACCGGCTGTAAGGTGCGGACAATGAAGGGTAAAGCGATAAATAACATCGCCACAAAAACCCCTAAAATGGTAAAGGATATCTTAATGCCAAAGGGGGCAAAAAATTGACCGAGCCAACCGTTATCACTGTAAACTGTGGCTAGGACTAAACCAGCAACAGAAGTGGGTAAAGCAAAGGGCAAATCCACACAAGCATCGACAATTTTTTTACCTGGGAATCGATAACGCACTAATACCCAAGCGATAATAGTGCCAAAAACTCCGTCAATTAATCCGGCGATTAAGGAAGTAAAAAAAGTGACTTGGTAAGCGGATAAAGAAATCGGTAAAGTGGCAATGCGCCAAAATTCGGCAAAACCAAGAGTTAGGGATTTAGCAAATAGTGCCGCCGCCGGTAAAACCAACAAAACCACTAGATAACTAATGGTAATTACCCAAGGAATAGAAACTTTTTTTAGGGGTTGACTGGGAGATAAAGATAATTGTGGGTTAGCCATTGTTTATTATTGCTAGAGATTACCAATTGTCCGCTTCTTCAAGAACTTGTGCTGAATCATACCAAACTTCTACATCTAAATCTGCCAGATAGGAAAGGGCATTTTCTATCCCTTGGGAGTTGCCTTGTAGTTGTAGATCGAACCAGCCATCTTGATTATTATTTGCCGCTAACAAAGCGGAAAATATATTCACTTTTAGACCAGGAAAAGACCCTAAACGTGCTATAATTGGCTCGTTAATATATTGTTTAGGAATCCGAATTTTTATTCTTCGGGACGTGGGGCGATCGAGTCCTGATTGATCGAGATGTAAGTCACTTTGGGGATGATTAATAGTTTGCCATTGAGGTTGATTATCCATGGGTTTCCTCCTTAGGATTTACCAGCTTTAGTCAGAATTTTATCGAACAAGCCTCCATCATCAAAGAATTGCTTTTGTACCTTATCCCAACCGCCTAAATCCTGCACGGTAAAGAGATTTTTTATCTGAGGAAATTTACTCTCAAACTCTTTAAATACCGTCGGTTCAACGGGACGAAACCCCACCTTAGCAAATTCTCTTTGTGCCTCTGGGGTAAATAAAAACTGCACAAAAGCCTCGGCCACTTTTCTCGTACCTTTTTTATCCACATTGGCATCAACAACCGCCACGGGATTATCAATAGAAATATTGTAATCGGTGGGAACAGTGTAGGACAACTTCTCGCCTTTTTGGTTAGCGAGAATCATCTCATTTTCGTAATTAATCAGCACATTTCCCTGGCCTTGTTTAAAAAATACATCACTAGATTCGCGAGCATCTCTAGGTAAAACTGGCGCATTTTTAAACACTTTTTCGACAAAAGTTTGCGCCGCTTGTTCACTGCCTCCCGCTTGCGTCACCGAACCCCAAAGAGCGAGAAAATTCCAGCGCGCTCCGCCAGAAGTCTTGGGATTAGCGGTAATAACTTTAATATTATCCTTGGCTAAATCTGACCATTTATTAATTTTAATATTGGCATCACGAGGAACAAAAGCCACTACAGATTTATGAACAATAGAGTCATTGGGAGCTTCTTTTTCCCAACCGGGTTGAATTAATCCCGCTTGCTCAATTTTCTTGGTATCCAAAGCTAAAGCCAACGCTACCACATCCGCTTCTAAACCATCGATAACGGCACGAGTTTGGGAACCGGAACCACCATAACTCTGTTCAAAAGTTACCTTTTGCCCCGTTTTTTGTTGCCATTCCTCGACAAATTTGGGAATGATTTTTTCGTAGGCACTTTGGGTGACAGCATAGGAAACAAGCGTCACAGTCACGGGTTTTTGGCTGTCATTGCCGCTATTGGTGGGGGATGGGGTGCAGGATACCAGCGTTCCCCCCGTCAGGACAGTTGCCACGAGTAGGGATAAACAAGACTGGGATGACTGCATCGGCGGCGCTCCTAAGATTTACTCTGAGGTTGTATCTGTTTTCAGGTGTGTTTTAATCCTACAGCACAGGAAAGAAAATTTCAATACATTTATAAAACAAATTGGGAATAAGGTGATAACAAGGGAAACTGTGAGAAGATGGAATCAGTGCTACATCTAGGTTTGAGACTATGGGCAAGAGCGTCAAGGCCAAAAAAACACCCCTCCTACAACAACTGATTAACCAGAGTTTTCTCTTTCGCGGACTAGAGGAAGCTTGGTTAAGTCAGTATCTGGATGCCGACAATCTCAAGCTAGAGACGCTATTTTCCAATCGTCCCGTCTATACGGCTTTTCTCCCCGATGAATTTCTAGATGTTTTGTATGTGATTTTGGATGAGGGTGTAATCGTCGTCCGCAGCACTCCCCTCGACCGGATTATTGCCATTAGCTACCCCGGTGGCTGTTTTGGCATGAGGAGTTTACCCTTTAGTTATGGTTTAGCCAGTCGCGCCTTTCCCTGTTTGGTGGAATCCTATAAAACTACCCACGTCCTGAAAATTCCCTTATCGGCGCTAGAAAAGATTTACAACGATAACGAAAGTTTTCGTCAACGGTACTGTTTTTTATTTGAATTACAGCAAAAATTCGAGTATCATTTGCTTAATTGCAGTAGCTATCCACCCCAAGCTGTAGCCACTTTACTCAGAGCTTTAATCTATCAAGAAAGAGAATTAGGCAGTCAACCAGATGCCGAAAATATCTATACTTTTGATCTATCCGTCGATGTGATTGCTCGCGCTTGTCAACTCAATCAACGCACCGTCGAACAGGTATTAAAAGGATTGCAAACCGTGGGATTAATTGCCTCAGAATCGACGGGGGATTTAATTCGGGTACTAGATGCCGAGGGTTTAAAAGAAGTGTACAGTGCCACCCGGGATAAAGTTAATTGGTGGCCCCTAAGATAAGTAGGGTTGTCCCTATTTACCCTTGCAATTGACAGCGCTTTAAGGCATCTTCGGCAGCCGCTTTGGTGGCATCCTGTTTCCGTTTACCTTTACCTGTACCGTAGAGAAGATGATTAACCCGCACTTCGGCAGTAAATTCCCTAGCGTGGGGCGGTCCTGTAACATCAATGATCGCATATTCTGGATTAGAGGCAAAATTGGCCAGGGCCCACTGTTGAAAGAGATTTTTAGCATCGATAAAAGATGACGATTCCGATTGTTGAGAGACTAAATGAGAGGCTACAGGGATAAAAAGCCCGTGCAGATAGTTTTTAACCGCATTTAACCCCGAATCTAGATAATAAGCCCCAATTATCGCTTCAAAAGTGTCCGCTAATAGGGTAGGATTCGATCGCCCCCGATCTTTAATTGCCCCCTTACCCAAACGCATTAACTCTCCCAGGCCGATTTCAAGTCCCAATTGCGCTAATTGTTCTTCTTTGACCAAATTTGACCGCAAACGGGTTAATTCTGCCTCGTTCATGGCGGGATATTTTTGATACAATAGTTCGCCCACCAAAAAAGCCAAAATCGCATCGCCCAAAAATTCTAGGCGCTCGTTATTTTCCGTCAATTCCGACTGTTCATTGACATAGGAACGATGGGTTAAAGCTTGGGTGAGAAGGAGAGCATTTTGAAAAGGAGGCAAACAAGACATTACAGAAATGATCAAGTCAAGAGCATTTCTTATCTGGCTCTTCGGGAATTGTTATGCAAATAATTAACTTAAAATAAAATTCGATGAGAGCGCCTACGCTCAAAAGTATCTGAAATCCATATAGGGAAGGACTTAAGGCATCAACAGGTTAATACCAAAAGATAGACAATCGAG
>NZ_JADBTF010000184.1:0-3692 GCF_020246295.1 Microcystis sp. M090S1
ACATTAGCACTAAGGAGAGAAGATGCAGGGGTTTTGAGCGATTCTAGCAGATTTAAGTGCATTTGGGAAGCTCTCAATCAAGCTAAAAGCCCTTTCCTGTAAGGTTTTTAGCTTTATTCAGCAGACCCTATTTATTTAAAAAAACCGATGGGGTTAGCGATTTAACTGCCCATGATCGCTCTATTTGGTTTTTAATTGATGGTAGTGCCGTCGGTGATCACGATTTTTTGGTGTTAATTAATATGTATTATCTGCCAGTGGATTTTCGTCTTCCCCCGTCATCGAATAATTATCGTTGGCTAAGAATTATTGACACGGCAGCTTGGGCAGAAACCGATTATAATTGTTGGTCTGTGGATCAAGGGACAGTAATTGCCAATAGCTATAAAGTCAATGGTTTTTCGATCGTGGTTTGCGAGGAGATTAACTGAACTACCCACACCGATATCGGGGGTAATTTGGGGACAGATAGGGCAGCCCGCTAATATTGAGATCGAGATCGATCCTATGCCGATTTCTGCTATATTTTTGGCAATAGGGAAATATAAACCCCAGCTGCATCTTATGTTTTACAACCCGCACTTAGCCCAAAATTGCCGTTAAATGTCTAAAACTAAAAGTAGTGTTATTATCCTAACCATAATTTGTATTATCGCCACGGCGATCGGAGTTTATCTGATCGGTGGTATCGACTCCCAACAATTACAGATCTGGTTAAAACAAATGGGAATTATGGCTCCCATTTTGTATATTATTCTCTATACGATCGGGACAATTTTAATTCTGCCTTCTACCCCCTTAAACCTCAGTGGTGGGGCCATCTTTGGGGTAGTTATGGGAACAGTTTGGACAACGATCGCCGCTTTGGTGGCCGCTATAGTTGCCTTTGCTTTTACCCGTACTATTGGCCGGGAATATACCGCCAAAAAATTTCAGGGAAAATGGCAAGCGATCGATGCAGAAATGCAGCAAGGCGGCCTATTTTATATGTTTGCTATCCGTCTATTACCGATTATTCCCTACGGTATCGTTAACTTTGTTGCGGGATTAACTTCTATCCGTTTTCGCGATTATTTGATCGGTACTTTATTAGGCACTGTCCCCGGAATTTTACCCTTTGTCATGATGGGTGCGGGTTTAAAATCTTTAGGAAAAGGCGATATATTGCCCCTGATGCTGGCTTTTACCCTCATTGCTCTGTTAGTAGGTGTGGGAACTTGGTATCGTCGTCGTCGGCAATTTCCCCAGATAAAAAGTAAAAAGTGAAAAGTCAAAAAGTGGACGTTACATTAAAGGTAAAAAGGGTGTTGGGTGTTGGGATTTTAGGGTTTTGGGGTTTTGGGGTATTAGTTGAAATTTCCCTATTCCCCTATCTCCCCATTTCCCTATACTCTGACTCCTGACTCCTGACGACCGACTCCCGACTCCTGACAACGATAAAATTAAGTTAGATTAGGAATATCCCGACTGAATCCTCATTGCTAAGGAGATAGCGTATCGATGCCTGCCGCAGATTATAAAGATTATTATGCCGTTCTGGGAGTAGGTAAAACTGCCAGCGCTGAAGAAATTAAAAAAGCTTTTCGTAAATTAGCCGTCAAATATCACCCCGATCGCAATCCTAACGATAAAAGCGCCGAAGAACGTTTTAAAGAAATTAGTGAAGCTTACGAAGTCCTCTCCGATAGCGAAAAACGCCAAAAATACGATCAATTTGGACAATATTGGCAACAGTCCGGGCGATCGAATTGGCCGGGTGGTAATCCGGGGGTTGACTTCGGTTCGGCCGGTTTTGACTTTAGCCAGTACAGCACCTTTGATGATTTTATCAATGAACTGCTCGGTCGCATGGGCAGCCCCGGCGGTACTCGCCCCGGTTCCCATTCCTACGGTACTCCGGGGGGAGGATTTGGCGATTTTAGCAATTTTAACGACTTTGCCGGCGCTCGTACTCCACCGCAAGCTGTCACTTCCGGCATCTCCACCGCTAAACTGCGTCTGAGTTTTGGGGAAGCTTTGCGAGGAGTACAAAAACGGGTTAATTTAGCCGGAGAAATGATCGATATCAAAATCCCCCCAGGAACCAAAACCGGTAATCGTCTCCGGGTACGGGGTAAAGGACTAATCGATCCCTTGAGTAAACAACGGGGAGATCTATTTCTCGATGTGGAATTAGAACCCCATCCTTTCTTTGCTTTTGAAGGCGATAATTTAACCTGTGAAGTCCCGATTACCCCCGATGAGGCGGTTTTAGGCACAGCGATCGAAGTTCCTACCCCCGATGGCATGGTGACGGTAAAAGTTCCCGCCGGTATTCGTTCCGGTCAATCCCTGCGCTTACGAGGCAAAGGTTGGATCGATAATAAAGGACAACGCGGCGATCAATTAGTCAAAATTGTCATCGATACTCCCAAAGAATTAACGGCGATCGAACGGGAATTATACGAGAAAATTAAATCTCAGCGTACCACCGATCCCCGTCGTCATCTCAGACAGGTGCAAATTTAGTCCCTAGATCTTAATAGTGAGGTACGAAGCAAAAGGTAGGGTGCGTTAGACGGCAAAAATTGCTGCTTTGAATTGAAGGTAACAATCCGTCGTAACGCACCACCTATCATCAACTAAGTAGCCGGTTACTATCCTTAGATTAGCTGAATCTCCCCCAATCCCTTTACTGTTGCCTCTTGCCTTGAGAAGCTGATCACTGTTTACTGTCTCTGGAGTTTATCCTTGGCTAGAATTTAACCTTACTAGCCAACCAATTAGTGATTAATTTGGGGCTATTTTTCTTCACCCAATAGAGAGCATAAATTCTGAATATAGGCTTAGAAAAACGAGCGATCGCTTTCATGATAAAATTTAAGTGACGACTATGAAACTTTTTATTAATTAAATTTAACGAACCCACATCGTAAAGACAGTCGATGATAATTCTAAAAGTCGTTTCCTCTCTTTGGAATAAACTATCTATTAACAATAGCACTTCCTGAATCCGTTGCTGTTGAAGATGCTGTTCTTCTTCGGAAACAGCCGAGAGAATCCGCTGCTGCTTAGATAATTTACTATCCGATGGGGTTAACATGATATGGTAAGGAAAAAATTAACTTGTTTTGATTTTATCCCTATTTGCCGATTTTGCAAGACCAAACTCCCCATCTATCCCCATTTTTACGATAACACGGATCTTTCCTCTCCCATGCCGTCTTGACTGTGGTTGCTGTGATTGTGTCATGGACTGTGACTGATTATTGATAAAAGGTTGCTGAATACAATATAATCATAGTATTCATTCAATCATTTCAATCACAGTTTAGACTGATGCTGTGATTGTGTCATGGACTGTGACTGATCGAGAAAAATAGGGCAGAATAAAATTATGAGGACTGAATCATGAATGATCCCTTAACCACAAGTTTACTTTAGCAGCACAGGAATTTACCACTGAAGCAATCTCTAAAATCCCTATATTGTGGGAAAAAATCAAAACCAGTTAAGTAAGTTAACCCTCATCACCCCGATTTTATCTATGGAACCGATAACAGTGGCGACAATCTGACTGACGGACACATTTTTCAATACAAAGACAAGTACTGTTATGTGAAAGCCTCAAACTCCTGAATAAAAGAAAAGGTAATTTTGCCATAATAATCCTGACGAGCTTTGCGAGAAGCCAAACAGGGAAAAGGGTCAAC